>JBOGJK010000215.1:0-12062 GCA_050745345.1 Thermoanaerobaculia bacterium | reverse complement strand
ACCTTCGACAGGTCGAGCAGCGGCGTGTTTCCGACCGCGTCCAGAAGCCTCATACGGGGATTCCCGGTCTTGTATCACCAGTGGAACACCCGGTCGTACGCGGCGACGAGCTTCGGCAGACCCGAGCGCGGGATGGACTCGCCCAGCTCGATCCGGCTCGACTCTCCAAGGCCCCGCTCCCGCGCGTCTTCCTCGACGTAGTAGATCGGGACGTTCTTCTTCGTGTGGAGCGCCGCGACGTCCTCGGCGAGGCGCGGCGGGTTCCCGAGGCCCTCGCCCCCGAAGGAGAGATCGCCGACCCTCTGCTCCTTGGCGAGGTAGTTGACGGCGTTTCCCCGCAGCAGGATCGCGATGTCGGCTCCCGCGTTGGCCAGCATGTGCGCGAACCAGAGGACCGTGTCGTCCTGTTCCTCGAGGGTCGCGCGGTACGCCGACTCGACGATGTTCAGAATCTTCGCCATCTTCGTTTCTCCTATCTCGTCGGGATGACGAGCACGTTGTCGGAAGCGGCCACCTGTTTGACGAAGTCGCCGGGGCCGCCGCGGCGGGTGCCCGGGACCTGCTCGAAGGCGCCGCGCTCGTCCTCGCACAGGCCGCAGCGCACCCAGTCGAGCTTCAGCCCCTTCTCCTCGGCCTCGCGCAGGAGCGCCGCCACCCAGTCCTTCGTGGTCGGATGCCTTTCCTCTTCGACGCTGGTTCCCTTGACCGGGTTCTGGTGCGGCTTCTGCGTCGCGATCGAGTAGGCGACCGCCCCCTCGTAGGCGAAGACGTTGACGTTCAATCCCCGGCGGATCGCCGCCTCCACCAGGCGCAGCGCCGTCGTGGAGTTGGCCGACTCGTAGGGGGCGTCCATGCAGAGCAGAGTGATCGTGGATGCCATCGGGACCTCCTTGCTCAGTGCCAGAGCGCGCGGGTCTCTGCCGCGGCGAGAAGCTCCACCACGCGGTCGATCGGGGCGCCCGCCACGCCCTCCGCCAGGGCGGCCTCGGAGATCCCCCGCTCGGCGAGCGAGAAGTCGTCGGCGAGAACGCGCACGCCCTCCCGCGCGAGGCTCGTAAGAAGCGGCGCCCGCGCGCTCGGGCGCGCGGGAAGCACCCCGTTCTTGACGAGGAAGAGGGTCACCTCGTGCCCCTCGCGGGCGAGCCCGCCCGCCAGGTCGTAGAAGTAGGGGACTTCCCCGCTCTCGAACGGGTCTCTCGATTCGATCAACAGGTAGCGGCTCATGAAACCTCCGAAATGAAAAAGCCCGCCGGAAGTCCGGCGGGCTCGGTGTCTTTTGTACCTGTTCTTTCTAGGGAAACGGGGTCGCGCCGGGGCCCGCCGGACCCGGATGGGTCTCGCAACGACAACAGCAGATGGCCCAGGGCGTCATCGAAACACCTTTCTAGTCCCCCGGGGCGGCCGTGTCAAGGGCGCCCATCCGTCCCGCGGATCACGCCTTCTGAAGGGCGATCCGCCACGTCGATCCCCGCCGCCGCGACTCGCAATCCCCGAAGGGCGTCGCACCGACGACCGGACGGACTGTCTCCTCGATCTCCTTCTCCGAGAAGCCGTGCGTGCGGGCCATGAGGCGCTCCAGGGAAGGGGGGATCCGCAGCCACCCCCAGAGCGGCGCCCGGTCGAGGCGGATCTCCTCGTCAGAGGCTTCCGCGTCGGGCTCGTAGATCCAGAAGACCCCGCCGGGTGCCAGCAGCCGGTGCACCGCCTCGAGGCCGCGCCGCGGCTCCTCCCAATGGTGGAACGACAGCACCGAGAGGGCGAAATCGAACTCGGGCTCGAAGTCCGCCTCCTCGACACTGCCCTCGCGAAATTCGAGGTTCGGCAGCACCGGGCCCCGGCGCGCCTCCCGCAGCATCGCCGGCGAGGCATCGAGGCCCACGACCTCGAGCGCCGGGTTGGCCGCCGCGAGCAGGCGCGCGAGCCTCCCCGGGCCGCAGCCGATGTCGAGAAGTCTCCCCTCTTCGATCGGGACCTCGGCGCCGACGCGCCGGTAGAGCGGCAGAAGCGACGGCTCCGCCCAGCGGCGATAGAAGAAGGAAGCGATCGCGCCGAAGCGCTCGGGAGAAGCTTCCTTAAGGTTCATTGGGGTACGTTAATCGTAAATCGTTAATCGTAAATGGCAAGTCCGGAATGGATCACGGGGACCATCCATTTTCGATTGACGATTTACGATTTACGATCTGGTAGATTTGCCCACCCTGGAGGTCCCGCTTGCTCCCCGAATTTCGAAACGAGCCGCTGACCGACTTCGGAGTCGAGGCCAACCGCCGGACCTTCGCCGAGGCCCTGAAAACGGTCCAGGGCCGGCTCCCGATCGCCGGGCGCAACCGGATCGGCGGGAAGAAAGTCGGCGCCGCGAAGACCTTCGAGTCGGTCAACCCCTGCGACCCCAAGCAGGTCATCGGGCGCTTCCCGGCCGGCACGGCGGCCGACGCCCACCGGGCTCTCGACGCCGCAACCCGGGCCTTCCCGGGCTGGAGCCGTTTCCCCGCCCACGAGCGGGCGGCCGCGATCCTGCGCATCGCGGCGATCCTGCGCCGGCGCAAGCACGAGTTCTCCGCCATGATGGTGCTCGAGGAGTCGAAGGCCTGGGCCGAGGCGGACGGGGACACCGCCGAAGCGATCGACTTCTGCGAGTTCTACGCCCGCGAGGCGGAGCGGCTGGCCGGGCCGCAGCCCCTGACCCCCAATCCCGGCGAGAAAAACGAGCTCGAGTTCATCCCGCTGGGGGTCTGCGCCGTGATCCCGCCGTGGAACTTCCCGCTCGCGATCTTGACGGGCATGACGACGGCGGCCCTGGTGACCGGGAACACCGTGGTCCTGAAGCCCTCCTCGGACGCAGCCGGCATCGCCACGATGTTCCTGGAGGCCTGCGAGGAGGCGGGCCTGCCCGACGGCGTTCTGAACTTCGTGACCGGGGGCGGCTCGACGGTGGGCAACGCTCTCGTCGAGAGCCCGAAGACCAGGCTCATCGCCTTCACCGGCTCCCGCGGCGTCGGGGTCGAGATCTCCGAGAAGGCAGGCAAGGTCGTCCCCGGGCAGCTCTGGATCAAGCGGGCCGTCCTCGAGATGGGGGGCAAGGACTTCATCCTGGTCGACGAGACGGCGGACCTGGAAGACGCGTCGAGCGGCATCGTCTCGGCGGCCTTCGGCTTCCAGGGGCAGAAGTGCTCGGCCTGCTCGCGCCTGATCGTGCACCGGAAGATCCACAAGGAGCTGCTCTCGAAGGTCGTCGCGAAGACGAAGGCGCTCTCGGTCGGCGACGTGCGCGACCCGAAGAACACGGTCGGCGCGGTCATCAACGCCGGAGCGCAGAAGAAGATCCTCGACTACATCGCCGTGGGGCGCAAGGAAGGCCGGGTCGTCGCGGGGGGCAAGGCGGGCCCGAAGTCGGGCTACTACGTCATGCCCACGGTCGTGGACGGCCTCAAGCCGCACCACCGCCTCGCGCAGGAGGAAATCTTCGGGCCCGTGCTGGCGGTGCTTCCCGTCAAGAGCTTCGACGAAGGCATCCGGGTCGCCAACGGCACGGAGTACGGGCTCACGGGCGCGCTCTACTCGAAGGATCGCGCGCGGCTGGAGCGGGGAAGGCGCGAGCTCTTCTGCGGCAACCTGTACCTGAACCGCAAGTGCACGGGGGCTCTCGTGGGCGTGCACCCATTTGGCGGCTTCAACATGTCGGGCACGGACTCCAAGGCGGGCGGGCGCGAGTACCTCTACCTCTTCACACAGGCCAAGGCCGTCGCGGAGAAGCTCTGACCGAAGACCCGGACTTTCGGAGGTGAGCGCATGATGATGTCGCTTCTCGGGCTGGCGGTGCTCGTGCTGGACGTCCTCGCGGTCCTCTCGCTGCTTCAGAGCGGCGCCGACAGGGCGACGAAGATCCTCTGGATCCTCTTGATCGTGCTGCTCCCATTCTTCGGGATGCTCCTCTACTTCCTGCTGGGACCGGGCCGGCGGCGGATCGCGTAGCGCGCGGGCCGATATGAAGCGAGGAGCCTTTCCCGCCCCGGCCAGCCGCTTCGACTCGGTCGGTTTCTCGGAGATCGTCAAGGTGCGAAACCGCGTGATGGAGCTGCTCGACGCCGGCGACACGGTCTGGCGTTTCGAGGGGGGCGAGCCGTACATGCCGACCCCTCAGCCCGTCAAGGACGCGATGGCGCGGGCGCTCCAGCGCAACCAGACTCGTTACGCGCCTTCCTCGGGGATCCCCGAGCTGCGCACGGCGATCGTGGCCAAGGTCGCGCGCAAGAACGGCATCCCGGCGGACCGGGAGAGCCCGATCGTCGTCAACGGCGGCATGCACGGCCTGTTTGCGGCCTTCGCGACGCTGCTCAATCCGGGCGACGAGGTGCTGCTCTTCTCCCCCTACTGGACGCCGATCGTGGACGTCATCACCTACCACGAGGGCGTGCCCGTGCGGGTCCCGGCGGCCGAGGCCCGCCGCGAAGGCCTCTTCCGGTCGCTCGAGAAGGCGGCAACCGACAAGACGAAGGCGCTCTACTGGAACTCCCCCGCCAACCCGACCGGCGAGGTCTTCACGCGCGCCGAGGTCGAGGAGATCTCCCGCTTCGTCTTCGAGCATGGCCTGGCGGTCGTCTCCGACGAGGCGTACGAGGACTTGATCTACGAGGGGGAGGGGCACGTCTCGCCGGCCTCGTTGCCGAGGATGGAGGAGCGCACCATCTCGGTCTTCACGCTCTCGAAGACCTATTCCATGACGGGGTGGCGGGCGGGCTACGTCATCGTGCCGGAGCGCTACCGGACGGCGATGAAGACGGTCGTTCTCTACTCGATCAACGGCGTCTCGACCCCGACCCAGTGGGCGGCGCTCGAGGCCCTCTCGATGCCCGACGATTTCCTCCGCGAGGCGCGGGAAGGGTACCGAAGGCGGCGCGACCGCCTCGCCGCGGGACTTCGCGCCGCCGGATTCGAAGTCGAGACGCCGCGCGCCGCCCTCTACCTTTTCCCGAAGATCCCGGTCTTCCTCGGCGCTGACTCGCGCGCCGCGGCGCAGACTCTTCTCGACGGGGCGCGCGTCGCGACCGTGCCGGGCCTCGTCTTCGGGCCCGAAGGGGAAGGGCATCTGCGCTTCTCCTTCTCGGTGGCGGAGGAGATGATCTCGGGCGGCGTCGAAGCCCTCGCGGCCTTCGCGGGCAAAGAGCTGCAGACGCGCTAGTCAGGGACGCCGCTCGACAGTCACGCGGCCGCCGGCCCACTCCCCGGAAAAGACGACTTGCTTGCCCGCCCCGCCCGGAGCCCGCCCGAGCGACACCACCGCGCACGCCTCGAAGCCCGAGAAGGGAGCTCTTCGCGACAACGCCTCCGAGCGGTTTCGGACGCCGACGTGCTCCACGCGCCACGGGCCCGGCGCCGCCGCCTCCAGAGCGATCCAGAGCAGCTCCTCGGGATCGTCGGCGGCAATCTCGAGCCCGACCCGCCGGCACCCGCCCGAGGCCGCCGCGCGCGCCGCCGCGAGAAGAGCGGGTCCCGAGCCCGGAATCTCGGCGAAGTACTGCTCGAGGCGCGGAGTCCTCAGCACGCTCGAGCCTCCCAGGAGCGGCCGTGTCGCGTTGACGAGGGCCCAGGGAAGGGCGAGGAGCAGGAGCAGCAGCAACCCCCTCCTCGCCCACTTCGGCCGGCGCTCGCCGGACAGGGCCACGCCGGCCAGAGGGGCGCCGAGCAGGAAGAGCGGCAGCTGCAGCCTCGCGTTCCAGGGCTGCCACCGCAGGACCAGGCAGAAGAGGAGCGCCCCGGCCGCCGTCGCGGCGAGGTATGGACCCGAGGTGGGAGAAGGGCGAAGGCGCTTGCGGGCCAGAACGAGCGTCCCCGCCGACACGAGCAGCAGAAGGTGAATCGGGTTGCCGGCGCGGCCGTCGTGGAACATGGCGAAGAGCGCCTCCTCCGCGTCCGGGCGACCTGCGCGGGAAAGACCCGCAGGAACTTGGAACTCCGCGCCCCGCCAGGTCGAACGGGGGTCGTTGACGCCGACACCCAGTAACCGGTGAAGCGCCGCAACGCTCCCCTCGACGGACCGGTTCCATCCGTCGCTCGGGCCGAAAAGATGCAGAGCCGCGTTGCGCGCGAGGTTCGAGACCAGAATGGCGGGCGTGCGGGCCTCGTTGACGGTCCCGTAATCGGTGCCCAGAGGCGATCCGAAGAGCGCCTGGTTGCGCACCCACTGCCCGGCGTTTGCGAGCAGGACGATCCCCGCTCCGAGGGCGAGCGGCACGGCGGCCCGAAGTCCCCGCCGCCGGAAGAGAGAGATCGCGAACCAAACGAGAAAGGGGAGCGCGAACGGGTAGGCCGTCGCCTTCGTCAGCACCGCGAGCGCGAGGCTCCCTCCCCCCAACAGGGCACCGCTCCAATCGGAGTCTCGATCGAGGGCCCGCAACAGAAAGCTCACCAATGTCAGAAGCCAGAAGGCGAGCACCAGGTCGTTCTGCGTGCTCGAGCCCTGAAGGATCGCCAGAGGAAGGGTTGCGGCAAAGACGCTGGCCGCGATCCGCGCGGTGCGCCCTCCTCCGAGGCGCTCGGCGATCCCGGATGCCGCAACGACGCAGCCGATCCACGCGGCCCACTGGAGAAGGTTCCAGAGGCGGTCGGAGCCGGCCAGAAGCCGGAGGTGGACGAGCAGGACCTCGGCGCCGGGAGAGAGCGTCAACTGACGCAGGATCGAGGTCGGATAGTTCGCGAGGCTCCGGTCCTGAATCCAGTGCCGGACCCGGGGCAGGTGGTACGTCAGCGAGTCCCAGTTGTTCGGGGCCGACGCCCAGGCGGTGAGCCCCACGAGGAGAGCGACCGCCGCGACACCAACGAGAAGGAGAAGCTCGTCCGGTTCGAGCGGGGGCCGTGTCCGACCCGGAAGCGGCGGTCCCTCCGCCGGGCGCCGCCAGAGGAGCGCGGCAGCGGCGAGCGCGACCAGCCAGAGGACGAGAACGCCGGCGCGCGTGCAGAGGCCGAACGCGCCGAGCAGCTCCAGGCCGAAGCTCGCGATCAGGCCGCACACGACGGCCGCCCCGAGGAGGGCTTCCCCCGGGGTGGCCGGGGCCGCGCGGCCGAAGGCGCCGCGCCGGAGCGCCCGCGCGAGCAACCCGTAGACGAGAACCGGAATCAGAACGAGCATCGATTGGCCCGCTCTACCTCATCCCGAGGGTCCGACTCTTTCTCGCCCCCTCGCCGGCTCGAAGAGCTCGACCAGGATCTGCGGGACCCTCTGGAAGTGCTTGTCGGTCGTGGCGACCGTCAGTCCATGCTGCATCGCGCTCGCCGCGATCCAGACGTCGTTGGTTGGGATCGGCGCGCCCGCCGTCCGCAACGCTTCGAAGACGGCCGCGTAGCGCTCGGAGGTCCCCGAATCGACATCGGCAACCAGCACGCGGGGCGAGGAAAGGAAGATCGCCAGCTCCTCTTCCTTCTTTCTCCGACGCCGGCCCAACCGAAAGCCGAAGCGAAGTTCACCGAGAACGATCGGGTTGACGAAGATCTCGTCGGCTTCCTGGAGGAAGCAGCTGATCCCCTTGTGGCCACGAAGGAAGGCCGCGTAGCCGGAGGTGTCGAGCAGGATCCGGCTCACTTCCAGAGCTCGGGATCCACCTTCCGGGCATGCCGCAGAGCCCGCTCGAAGACCCTGGCCTCCTCGCGGCTCCAGGAGCCCGACAGGCCATCCAGGTCGTGGTGAAGGACTCTCTTCCTTCGCTTCCGCGTCCCCGCGCCCACCTCCAGGAGCTCCAGCACGACCCGGTTGAGGCTCTCTCCGGTCTCGGCGCGACGCCGCTCAATCACCCGAGCCACCTCTGGAGGAACGCCGCGCAACGTGATGACCCTCCAGGTCTTCCCGCCCACGGTTGAATCATAACATGCATCGCCATGATGCGGTTGGTGAATCGCTCGCCCAAGGGGACAGCGGAGGAAGCCGGGGGGTTCGGGTCGCCGTCTGCCATCCGCGCGCCGGCCGCAGGGCGGAGGCCCATGAGAAAGCCGCCCCGCAGATTGCTCATCTCCTCCCGAGCTTCTCCAGCCGAGCGACCGCCTCGCGCAGCGTCTCTTCCCGCTTGCAGAAGGCGAAGCGGACGTAGCCGCGGGCGCGCTCCCGGTGGTCGTAGAAGAAGGAAGGGGGAATTGCGGCCACACCGATCTCCTCGAGGAGGTACCGGCAGAAGGCGACGTCGTCCTCGAAGCCGAAGCCCGTGAAGCCGGCGCAGAGAAAGTAGGTCCCTGCCGGAGGGCGGACGGAAAAGCCGATGCGCGAGAGGGAGTCCGCGAGGAAGTCGCGCTTTCTCCGGTAGTCGTCCCGCAGCTTCTCGTAGTACTCGGGACCGGCCGAGAGGGCCGCCGCGGCGCCGTGCTGGAGCGGTGTCGCGGTCGCGAAGGTGATGAACTGGTGCGCCGCGCGCACCGCGGCCGTCAGCGCCGGCGGCGCGGCCGCCCAACCGATCTTCCAACCGGTCAGCGAAAACGTCTTGCCGAAGGAAGAGATCGTGATCGTGCGCTCGCGCATTCCGGGGAGCGCCGCCATCGGCAGGTGCGTTCCCTCGTAGACGAGGTGCTCGTAGACCTCGTCGGTGATGCACAGCAGGTCGCGCTCCCGGCAGAGCGCGGCCAGAAACTCGAGCTCTTCCCGGGAGAACACCTTCCCGGTCGGGTTGTGCGGCGTGTTGACCAGAAGCGCCCGGGTCGCGGGCGTGATCGCCTCCCGGAGCTCCTCACGGTCGAAGCTCCAGTCCGGGGCCCGAAGCGTCACGACGCGGGCGGCGGCGCCCGCCATGGCGACGCCCGGCTTGTAGGAGTCGTAGTACGGCTCGAAGAGGACGATCTCGTCTCCCCCGCCGCAGGTCCCCTGGAGAGCGGCGAAGATCGCCTCGGTCGCGCCCGAGGTGACGGTCAGTTCCGTGCCAGGAGCGTACTCGAGCCCCCAGTCGCGCCGGTACTTGGCCGAGAGCGCCGCGTGGATCTCCGGGATCCCGCTCATGCGCGCGTACTGGCCGCGCCCAGCGCGCACGGCGGCGATCGCGGCCTCCTTGACGAACTCCGGGCCGTCGAAGTCGGGGAAGCCCTGGGCCAGGTTGACGGCGCCCCGCTCCTCGGCGAGCCGCGTCATCTCCGTGAAGATCGTCGTACCGAAGCCTTCGAGCTTGCGCGCGAGCGCGGGGCGCACGAGCCGCATGATAGAACGTTCCCGGATTTGCCCGTTCGTGAACCGTGAACCGGGAATCGTGAACCGATGCGTGATTCCCGCTTCTCCGGTTCACGGTTTACGGTTCCCGGTTCACGATTCATGGAGCGAATTGCATGCCTCCACAGAAACGCCACTATCGCGTCGCCATCATCGGGTCCGGGCCGGCCGGCTGGACCGCCGCCCTCTACGCCTCGCGGGCGGAGCTCGAGCCCGTGATGCTCGAAGGACCGCAGCCGGGGGGTCAGCTCACGATCACGACCGACGTCGAGAACTACCCGGGCTTTCGCGACGGGATCCAGGGGCCGGAGCTGATGGAGATCTTCCGCGAGCAGGCCAGACGCTTCGGCACCGAGGTCGTCCTCGACACGGTGACCGGCGTGGACTTCTCGTCGCGCCCTTTCCGGCTCACGCTCGACG
The DNA here is from genome assembly GCA_050745345.1 of Thermoanaerobaculia bacterium. Taxonomy (GTDB): domain Bacteria; phylum Acidobacteriota; class Thermoanaerobaculia; order UBA5066; family Gp7-AA6; genus DATBFU01. The sequence continues at coordinate 2,467 of JBOGJK010000215.1, read as the reverse complement.
CTTCGGGGGTCCTCTCCGCCGATGCCGTCATCGTCTCCTCGGGCGCCTCGGCGAAGCTGCTGGGGCTCGAGTCCGAGGCGCGCCTCATGGGGCACGGGGTGTCCGCCTGCGCCACGTGCGACGGCTTCTTCTTCAAGGGAAAGGAAGTCGCGGTGGTGGGGGGCGGCGACACCGCGATGGAAGAGTCGACGTTTCTGACGAAGTTCGCTTCGAAGGTGACGGTCATCCACCGGCGCGAGGAGTTCCGAGCCTCGAAGATCATGCTCGAGCGCGCGCGGTCCAACCCGAAGATCGCCTGGAAGCTCCACGCCACGGTCGCCGAGGTCCACGGCGACGCCTCGGGCGGCGTGACCGGACTCACGCTCGAGGACGCGCGCACGGGCGAGCGCTCGCACTTCGCGACACAGGGACTGTTCATCGCGATTGGCCACTCCCCCAACACGGCGATCTTCAAGGGCAAGATCGAGATGAACGAAGTCGGGTACCTGAAGGTCGAGCACCCCTCGACCCACACCTCTGTGGAGGGAGTCTTCGCGGCCGGGGACGTGGCCGATCCGACGTACCGGCAGGCGGTCTCGGCGGCGGGCGAAGGATGCAAGGCCGCGATGGATGCGGAACGGTGGCTCGCGTCACAGGGGATCCATTGACGGAAGACGGGAGACGGAAGACGGGAGACGAGCAATCGCGCCAGGTGCCGTTTCTTCCGATCCTCCTCTATGTCTTCGGGTTCCTGCTGATTCTCGCCGTCCTGGCGTTTGCCCTCTCGGCCCTGCTGCGACCCTGAAACACGAGGACGCGCCCCCCGTAGTACCGCAGCGAGACATGCGCTCGCGCCGCTGGGACCGCGTCAACCCCTGGCGGGGGCTCTCGGGCCTCCCGCGGGAGGTGTGGGTCCTCTTCGCGGCCACCCTCGTCAACAAGGCCGGCTCCATGGTCCTCCCGTTCTTCGTGCTCTACCTGACGCGGGAGGCCGGCCTCTCCGTCCAGACGGCGAGCCTCGTGGTGCTGCTGTACGGGGCGGGGGCGCTCGTGGCCGCGCCGGTGGCCGGCCGGCTCTCGGACCGGCTCGGCCCGATCTCGATCATGCGCGGCTCCTTGCTTCTGTCCGGGCTCGTCCTGCTCGCATTTCCGTTCGCGCGCAGCCTCCCGGCGATCGTGGTGGCGACACTCGCGCTTTCGGTGACCGCCGAGGCCTTCCGCCCGGCGAATCTGACGATCATGGGGGATCTCGTCGCGCCGGAGAAGCGCAAGACCGCCTTCGCCCTGAACCGGCTCGCGATCAATCTCGGCATGAGCGTGGGACCGGCGCTCGGGGGACTCCTCGCCACGGTCTCCTTCCGCTGGCTCTTCCTGGTGGACGGCGCGACCGCCGTCGTCGCGGGCGTGATCCTCGCCGCGTCGCGGTTCCCGCCCCACCGCCGGACCGCGGAGCTGCGGCAGCTCGAGGAGGCCGTGGCGCCGCACCTAAGGCTCCCGGCCGGGGCGCACCGCGATCCGCGCCTGCTCTACTTCCTCGCGGCGATGTTCCCGGTGGCCTTCGTCTTCTTCCAGCACATCTCCTCGATGCCGCTCTACATGGTGCGGGACCTCGAGCTCTCCGAGGCCGCGTACGGGATCCTGTTCACCGTCAACACGCTGCTGATCGTGTTCCTGGAGGTCGGCATCAACTCGGCGACGGCGCACTGGCCGCACCGGCGGACACTGGCTCTCGGCTCCGCGCTCTGCGGGATCGGGTTCGGCGCGCTCGCCTGGGCGACCGACATCTGGCAGGTCGCCGCGACGGTCGTCGTCTGGACCTTCGGCGAGATGCTGATCTTCCCGGGGATGGCGGACTACCTGACGGACATCGCGCCCGAGGCGCGCCGCGGCGAGTACATGGGGCTTTCGCAGATGATGATGGGCCTCGCCTTCACGGTCGGCCCCTGGGCGGGGCTGCAGGTCCTGGCGGTCTTCGGCGGGGAGTCGCTCTGGCTGCTCATGCTCGCCCTGGGACTCGCGGCCGCCCTGATGATGTCGCGCCTCAAGGGCTCCGGGCACCGGATCGCCGAGACGGACGTGCCCTTCCCGACCACCGCCCCCTCGACCGAGCCCTGACCCCCGCGCGGCGGGGCTGCCCCGCTCCGTCGCCCCGCCGGCCGTCGCAGCCGAGCGCGAACGCCAGGGCCAGGCAGACCTCGCGCATCCGCGCCGGCGACACAGCGTCCGGCGCCGACCGAGGCCGTTCTGGGCGACGGTCACGAGGTTGTGCAGGTTGCGGCGCAGGCCTGGCGCATCCCGTCCCTGGCCCCGAGCACGACCTCCGAAGCAACTCCGCGGATCGTCGAGCGGATCGGGGCGACGGTAACCCGGGACCGTCAACCCGCCCGCCGCCGGCTTGGCCGGCGCCGGCCCGCCGGCGCGGCGGCCGCAGCTCGCAATGGTGACGTCGCCCAATTCCGATCGGCCCGCGGTTCGAGCTTCGCTACAA
>JBOGJK010000214.1:0-10785 GCA_050745345.1 Thermoanaerobaculia bacterium | reverse complement strand
GGTCTGTACACTCTTGCTGTGCGGGACGCATGCGGGAAGAGCCGAAGGACTGCGGAACTCGTCAGTCTGATTGTGTGTCTGTGTGCCGCTGCCTGCGCCACGTTGACTGTGACACCTGCCTCGTTGTCTCTCGACGAGAAGATCGGCCAGCTCTTCATCGCGACGGGAAATGGGGTCTTCATGAACGAGCGGTCGCCCGAGTACCGGGAGCTGGTCCGCCGGGTCCGCGACCTCCACCTGGGGGGAATCCACTGGTACCTGTCGGATGTCTATGAGACGGCGTGGCTGAACCGCCGCCTGCAGGCCCTGGCGAAGGTCCCGCTGCTCATCTCCGCGGACCTGGAGGCGGGCGTGGGGATGCGCTTCGAGGGCACGACGTACTGGCCCTGGCCGATGGCGGTCTCGGCGACGGGGGACCCGGGGCTGGCCGAGCGGCAGGGACGCGCGACCGGGGAGGAAGCGCGGGCGCTGGGCTTGAACCAGATCGACGCCCCGGTCGCGGACGTCAACTTGGATCCGGACAACCCGATCATCAACGTGCGCAGCTACGGCGAGGACCCCGAGGAGGCGGCCCGCTTCGTCGCCGCCTTCGTCCGCGGCGTCCAGTCGGCCGGCGTGATCGCCACGGTCAAGCACTTCCCCGGCCACGGCGATACGCGCGGGGATTCCCACCGGTCGCTGCCGGTTCTCTCGGCATCGCGCGAGCGCCTCGAACGGATCGAGCTCGTCCCTTTCCGGGCGGCGATCGCCGCCGGCGCGCGCGCCGTGATGACGGCGCACCTCGCGGTCCCGGCGCTCGACGCGACACCCGCCCCCGCGCGCCCCGAAGGAGCGTCCGAGAGCCCCTACGCGCGCGACCCCTCGGAGGTGACCCGCGACGCGACCGCGCCGGCCTCCCTCTCCTTCGCCGTGACGGAGGGGCTCCTGCGCCGGGAGCTCGGCTTCGATGGGCTCGTCGTGACCGACGCCGCGGACATGGGCGCCCTGCTGGACCACTATGACCCGGGGGAGACCGCGGTGCGGGCGATCCTGGCCGGCGCGGACCAGATCCCCAAGTCGCCCGACCTCGACGCCGCGATCGCCGCGGTCCGTCACGCGGTCGAGTCGGGCCGGATCTCGCGCGAGCGGCTGGACCGCTCGGTCGCGCGCATCCTGGCGGCGAAGCGGTGGGCCGGCTCGCCCGCCGCGGATCCGGAGCGCATCTTCCGCGTCGTGGACAGTCCGGAGCACCGCGCGCTGGCGGAGGAGATCGCGCTGCGCTCTCTGACGCTCGTGCGCGAGGAGCCGGGCGCGCTGCCTTTGGGTGAAGGCACGAAGCTGGTCTCTCTGACGGTCACCGACGGCCCCGAGGGGATCGGAAGCGATCTCGCCCGCGAGCTCCGCATCCGCCTGGGCGAGGAACCGCCGGCCTTCGTGCTCGGCGGCCGCTCCTCGGAGGCGGAGATCGCGCCGATCCTGGAGGCGGCGAGCGCCGCCGACACGGTTCTCGTGGCCCTCTTCCTGCGCGTGCAGTCGGGAAGGGGCTCGATCGCGCTGCCGCCGGCCGGCAGGCTCGCCGTCGAGCGCCTGCTCGCTTCCGGCACGCGAGTCGTGGCCGTCTCCTTCGGGACTCCTTATCTGCTGCGCGATCTTCCCGGTCTCAAGACCTACCTCGCCGTGTGGGGCAGCCAGACCGATGTGCAGGTTGCCGTTGCGCGCGCACTTTTCGGCGAGGCGGCGATCACAGGGCGGCTGCCCGTCACGATCCCGGGTACCGCCCCGCGCGGCGCGGGGATTCAGAAGCCGGCGGAGAAGAGGTCCTGACTCTCCTCCTGCTCCTCGCGGCGGCTCTCGCCGCGCCTGCCGGCACCGGCCTGTCGCCAGGGCGGCTTTCCGACATCGACCGGGTGATGTCGGAGGCGATCGGGCGGGGCGAGCTGCCGGGGGCCGTGGTTCTGGTGGGACGCGGCGAGGCGGTTGCCTTCCGCAGAGCCTACGGCTCCCGGGCGCTCCTGCCCGAGAAGGAACCGATGACGGCGGACACGGTTTTCGACATCGCGTCGCTGACCAAGGCCGTCGCCACGGCCCCCTCCGTAATGATCCTGGTGGAAGAAGGGAAGCTGCGCCTCTCCGATCCTGTCGCCAGGTACCTGCCGGAGCTCGCGCCCGAGGGAGGCGACCGGGGCAAGATCACCATCGAGCAGCTCCTGACCCACCGCGCCGGCTTTCCTCCCGACGATCCGCTGGAGCTCTACACCGGCTCGCCGGAGGAGATCTTCGCCCGCAAGTACCGGCAGCCCCTGCAGTCGGCGCCGGGCATGGCCTTCGCGTACTCCGACGTCGGATACGAGGTCCTGGCCAAGCTGATCCGGCGCGTCTCGGGAGAGCCTCTCGACCGCTTCGCGGCGCAGCGCCTCTTCCGCCCGCTCGGAATGAAGGACACGACTTTCCTCCCCCTCTCCCCCCGGGAGAGGGAAGGGGTGAGGGGCGAGCTTGAGCCACCCGTCTCCCGCATCGCCCCGACGGAGCAGCGGGACGGGCAATGGATGCGGGGGCAGGTGCACGACCCGCGGGCGTACGCCCTGGGCGGCGTCGCCGGCCATGCCGGCCTCTTCTCGACGGCGGGTGACCTCGCGCGCTTCTGCCGGATGATCCTCGAAGGCGGCCGCCTGGGAGAGACGCGAGTCCTCTCGCCGCTCGGCATCGAGGCGCTGACGCGCCCGCGGTTCTACGGCGACGGCGACGTGCGGGCCCTGGGCTTCGACGTCGCGACTTCTTACTCGCGCAATCGCGGCGAGCTCTTCCCCGAAGGCTCCTTCGGCCACACGGGCTTCACCGGCACGTCGATCTGGATCGATCCCGCCTCGGGCGTCTTCGTCGTCTTCCTCTCCAACCGCGTCCACCCCGACGGCAAGGGAGACGTCGGGAGACTGCGCGGGCTCGTCGCGACGATCGCCGCCGCCGCGATCGAGGAAGACACCCGCGGTGCGGCGCGACGGCTCGAGGCGCGGGTGCCGCGTGCTCGAGAAGTGCTCGCGGGTGTCGACGTGCTCGCGGCCGAAGGCTTCCGTCCGATCGCCGGGAAGAAGGTCGGCCTCGCGACCAACGAGACGGGGCGCTCGCGCGACGGGCGCTCCACGGCCGAGCTGCTCGCCTCGCCGGAGGCGAGGAAGGCGGGCGTCGAGCTCGTGCGGCTCTTCTCCCCGGAGCACGGGCTCCGGTCGCGGGAGGACGGGGCCGTGGCGGACCACCAGGACTCCGCGACCGGCATGCCGGTCGTGTCGCTCTACGGCAGGAAGTTCCGCCCGACCCCCGAGGATCTGGCGGGTCTCGACGTGCTCGTCTACGACATTCAGGACGTCGGGACGCGCTTCTACACGTACGCCACGACACTCGGGTACCTCCTCGAAGAGAGTGCGAAGGCGAGGCTCCCGCTCGTCGTTCTCGACCGGCCGGAGCCGATAGGCGGAGTCTCCGTCGAAGGGCCGCCTGCCGATCCCGACAGGCTCTCTTTCACGGCGTACGCTTCGATCCCGATCCGCTCCGGCCTCACGCCGGGGGAGCTGGCGCGCTTCTTCAACGAGGAGCGGAGGCTCGGAGCGGACCTGACCGTCGTTCCATTGCGCGGCTGGTTTCGCGGGCTCTGGTACGACGAAACCGGCCTCGAGTGGGTCGATCCTTCACCCAACATGCGGTCGTTGACCGCCGCGGCGCTCTATCCGGGGATCGCGCTCTTCGAGACGACGAACCTCTCCGTGGGGCGCGGCACGGACACTCCCTTCGAGGTCCTCGGCGCGCCGTGGCTCGACGGCGGAAGGCTCTCCCGAGTGCTCGCGGCGCGGAAAGTCCCGGGAGTCGCGTTCACGCCCATCCACTTCACGCCTTCCTCCTCGGCCTTCGCCGGAGAGCGCTGCGGCGGCGTGCGGTTCACGGTCATCGACCGCGAAGCGCTTCGCCCCGTGTCTCTGGGAATCGAGATCGCGGTGGCCTTGCGCGATCTCCACCCCGCCGACTGGGACCGCTCGAGGTTCAACACCCTGCTCGCCAACCGGAAGGCCTTCGACCTGCTCGAAGGCGGCGCCACCGCCGACCGTATCGTGGCGTCCTGGGGCAAGCAGCTCGAAGAGTTCGAAAGTAGCGCGAGCCCGTATCGGCTGTACCGTTGACGGTCCACGGTCCACGGAGAACTACCTCTCCAGATAGGTGTACTTCGGAAAGACTCCCTCGAACTCCTTGTAGATCGCCTTCACCTCGTCCTTCTTCAGGGAGCGGCCGGCCACGCGGTTGAGCTGCCTGCCGATCGAGTCGAGGATCTCGGCCTTGTCGTAGTTCATGTACTCGAGCACGCGCTCGCACGACTCCCCCGGCAGAATGTCCTCGATGCGGGCCTTCCCCTCCTCGTCCACCGTGACGAGCACCTCGTGCGCCTCGCCGAACAGGTTGTGCAGGTCGCCCAGCACGTCCTGGTACGCCCCCATGAGGCACACGCCGATGTAGTAGGGGTCGCCGTCGCGCAGGCCGTGGAGCGGCAGCGTCTCCTTGATGTCGCGCAGGTCGATGAACTTCTCGATCTTGCCGTCGGAGTCGCACGTGATGTCGGCCAGCGTGCCGAGCTCCGAGGGGCGCTCGTTTAAGCGGTGGATCGGCAGGATCGGAAAGAGCTGGTCGATCGCCCAGATGTCGGGCAGCGACTGGAAGACGGAGAAGTTCAGGACGTACTTGTCCGCGAGCATCGTCTCCATGTCCTCGAACTCCTCGGGGATCTCCTTCAGGGTCTTCAGGCCGCGGTGGATCTTTTCGCAGATCTGCCAGAAGAGGATCTCCCCCCTGGAGCGGTCTTCGAGCGACAGGTGCCCCAGGTTGAAGAGGGTGAAGAGCTCCTCCTTGTACTGCAGCGCGTCGTGGTAGCTCTCGCGCAGGTTCTTGGCGTTGACCGTCTCGTAGATCGAGGCGAGCTCCTGCAGCACCGTCGGGTCGGCCGGCTGCACGTGCACGCGCCGGCCCTGCTCGATGCGGTCGGCGACGTCGAGCACGTTGGTCACGAAGACGGAGTGATAGGCCGTCACCGCGCGGCCCGACTCCGTGACGAGGACCGGAGCCGGCACCTTCTCCTCCTCGCAGATCTGCTGGATCGTGTAGACGACGTCGTTGGCGTACTCCTGGACCGAGTAGTTCATCGAGGAATCGAAGGCGGTCTTGGAGCCGTCGTAGTCGACCCCCAGCCCGCCGCCGAGGTTCAGGTACTGGATCGGGACGCCCAGGGCCCGCAGCTTCGCGTAAACGCGGCCGGCCTCGCGGATCGCGTCCTTGATCCTGCGGATGTCGGTGATCTGCGAGCCGATGTGGAAGTGGAGCATGGCCATGCAGGCCAGCATCCGCTTCGACTTCAAGATCTTGACCGCCTCGAGCATCTCCGGGGTCGTCAGCCCAAACTTGGCGGCCTCGCCCCCGGACTTCGCCCACTTTCCCGAGCCGCGCGCGTACAGCTTCGCGCGCATGCCCAGCAGCGGCCGAACCCCGCGGAGCTTTGCGACCTCGAGGATGCGGTCGAGCTCCGAGACCTTCTCGAGGATCAGAACCACCTTCTTCTTCATGCGCACGCCGTTCAAGGCCATGCGGATGAAGGTCTCGTCCTTGTAGCCGTTGCACGTGATCAGGCTCTCGGGCGCGAGGTCCGCCGCCAGCGCAGCCAGCAGCTCCGGCTTCGAGCCCGCCTCGAGGCCGTAGCCGTAGCGCCGGCCGGCCTCGATGATGTGCTGGACGACCACCCGCTTCTGGTTCACTTTGATCGGGAAGACGCCGCGAAAGACGCTCTCGTAGCCGTACTCGTGGATCGCGCGGCCGAAGGCGTCGTTCAGGTTTGCGACCGCCGCCGACAGGATCTGCGGGAACCGGAGGACCATCGGGGTCGTGATCCCCCGCAGGGCAACCTCGTCCACGATCTGCTTGACGGCAACGCTGCGCGAGGTCTCGCGTGTCGGGCGCACGAGCAGGTCGCCGTCCTCCGAGACCGCGAAGAAGCCCTTGCCCCAGTGCGGGATTCCGTAGAGCGCGGCGGCCTCGGTGAACCGTTGTCCTTCGGGGCGGGAGCGGGAGGAGGCGCCCGCAGCTCGCGGGCGGCGCAGGGGTCGGACGGTCGCCATGTCGAAATCCTACGCCGTGAACCGTGAACCGTAAACCGTGAACCGGAGTTCGGGACTCTTCTGTTGACGGCTCCCGGTTTTCGGTTTACGGCCTGGCGAGAAGCTCCAACGCGGCGACGGTGAGCGAGGCCGCGCCGGCCCTGAGCGTCGGCTCCGGGTCCGGGGCCCAGAGAGAGGAGTGGAGCGACGGCAGCCGGGTCGGGTCTCCCTTGACTTCCTCGTACTTGCCCTTCGGAACGCCCCCCACCCAGAAGATGAAGGAGGGCGCGTTGGCCGCCAACCCGAACTCGCCGAAGTCCTCGCCCCCCATGACCGGCGGCTCCTCGACGACGCGATCGGGGCCCAGCGTCTTGGCGAGCGCGGCCGCGACGCGCCGGGAGAGCGCCGGGTCGTTGTAGGTCGCCCGGCCGCTGTCGGAGACCACGACCTCGGGCTCCCGGGGAGCGCCGGCGGCCGCGGCTTCGGCCTTGGCGATCCGGGCGATCGCCGCGAGGACTCGCTGTCGCACCTCTTCCTTGTAGGACCGCACCGTCAGCTGCAGCTTCACCTCGTCCGGGATGATGTTGTGCTTGGTGCCTCCGTGGATCGAGCCGACCGTCACCACGGCCGGATCGAACGGGCTGTTCTCGCGGGAGACGATCGTCTGGAGCGCGACGATCGACCGGGCGGCGATGACGATCGGATCCACTGTCGACTCGGGCCGCGAGCCGTGCCCCCCGCGCCCGTGGATCGTGATGTCCACGGAGTCGACGTTGGCGAGCGCGTAGCCGGGCGTGTAGCCGATCTGGCCGGCGGGCAGGGTGGCGCTGTCGTGGAGGGCGATGCAGAAGGCGGGCTTCGGGAAGCGCTCGAAGAATCGGTCCTGGATCATGGCCGCGGCCCCGCCCCCCTTCTCTTCGGCAGGCTGCGCGACGAGCAGCAGCGTCCCCCTCCAGCGGTCCTTCGCTCTTGCCAGCAGTGTCGCCGCGCCGATCAGGGAGGTCATGTGCACGTCGTGACCGCAGGCGTGCATGACCGGCACCGTGGCCCCGGAGTCGTCCCTCGTCGTGACCTTGCTCGCATAGGGGAGCCCCGTCCTCTCCTCGACGGGCAGGCCGTCCATGTCGGCGCGCACGAGCACCGTGGGCCCGGTTCCGTTCTTCATCACGGCGACCACGCCGAAGCCTCCGACGCGCTCGGTGACCTCGTAGCCGAGCTGCCGCAGCCGTCCGGCCATCTTGGCAGAGGTCTTCTCTTCGTGCCAGGAGAGCTCGGGGCTCTGGTGCAGGTCGAGGTAGAGCTTTTCGAGGTCCGGGTAGAGCGCGTCGAGCGGCGCCAGTGCCGGGCTCTTCGCCGTGGCGCCCTGCGCCCCGAGCGTCGCCGAGAACAGAAGCATCAGCCCCGTCAGAACGGTTCCTTTCATTCGCGCCTCCGGCGCGGATTCTAGATGACAACGCCGGGACCCTCGGCGAAACTACGAAGGCTTGTCGACCGAAGCCCCGCCCGCCCCGGCCGCGGCCGCCCGCGCGCCGGGTTTCGCGGATCGGATGCGCTGGGTGACGATTCTGTACCTAGCCCAGGGCTTTCCCGCGGGCGTCTTCCGGAAGGTCTGGCCGGTCTATTTCCGCGACCACGGCGTGTCGCTGACGGAGATCGGTCTGATCTCGCTGCTGGGCCTCCCCTACACGTTGAAGCCTCTGTGGGCGCCCCTGGTGGATCGCTACGGCGACCGGCGGCGCTGGATCGCCGCGTGCCTCGCCGCGATGGCCGTGCTGCTCGCGGCCGAGACCCTCTTCGACGCCTCGAAACCGTCGCTCGCGCTCTGGGCGATTCTCCTCGGCTTCACGCTCGCCTCCGCGACCCAGGACATCGCGATCGACGCCCATACGATCGGCATCCTCGAGAGGGGGGAAGAGGGCGCGGCCAACGGTATTCGCGTGGCCGCCTGGCGGCTCGCCTACATCACCTCCGGGGGAATCCTCCTGGCTCTCGCCGGTCTGACCGGATGGCCCCCCATGTTCCTGATCGGCGGGGCGCTGCTCCTCCTTCTCGCGCCGGTCGTCCTGCGCGCCCCGCGCGCACAGCTCGTCGCTTCCGAGCGCAAGCGCTTCTTCCGCCCCTTCCTCGAGTGGCTCTCGAAGCCGGGCTCCCTTCCGACAGTCGCCTTCATCCTGCTCTACAAGCTCGGCGATCAGGCGATCAGCCCGATGCTCGAGACCTTCTGGCGGGACCGCGGCATGACACTGGGCGAGATCGGGCTGATCTCGAACACGCTCGGCGTTCTGGCCACGATCTGCGGCGCCCTGCTGGGAGGGTTTCTGACGACGCGGCTGGGCCTGATCCGGTCGCTGCTTCTGATGGGCCTCTGGCAGGTCGCCTCCAATGTCCTGTACACGGTTGTGGCGTTCTCGGGGGGCGGGAAGTGGGCGATCTACGGCGCCGGGACGTTCGAGTCCTTCACGCAGGGGCTCGGCACGGCGGCGTTTCTGGCACTGCTGATGGCGCTCTGCGACAAGGAGCACGCCGGGACGCAGTACGCTCTGCTCTCGGCGCTCTTCGCGCTGACGCGGGATCTCTCGGGGGGCGTCTCCGGCTGGGCCGCCGACCGCCTGGGATACGCTCCCTTCTTTCTCTACACCGTGTTCCTGTCGCTGCCCGCCTTCGTGCTGCTGCCCTGGGTGAAGCGGCGGCTGGCCGCTTAGGGTCAACGTGTACATCGTACATTTCTCGGCCACAATGCACGAATTGCACGATTGACCCCATTGCATGCGCTACGTTCTCGGCATCGACGCGGGCGGCACGAAGACGCGGGCGCTGCTCGCGACCGAGGCGGGAGACGTCGTGGCATCCGCGTCGGGCGGGGGCGCCAACCTCCGCACGCACGGCGAGCTCGAGGTCGAGAAGGTCCTGCACGCCGTCGCCGAGGAGGCCTCGACCTCGGCCGGCGCGCGACCGGACGCCGTGGCCCTCGGGATCGCCGGCGCGGGGCGCCCGGAGGACGCCGCCGTGCTCACCGAGATCCTGCGGCGCATCGGCTTCCGGGAGCGGGTCGCCGTCACCAACGACGCGCACATCGCGCTGGTGGCGGGCTCGCCGGGCCGTGTGGGAGTCGCGCTGGTCTGCGGAACAGGGTCGATCGCCTGGGGGCGAAACGCCGCGGGCGAGACCGCCCGCGCCGGAGGGTGGGGCTGGCACGTGGGAGACGAGGGGTCTGGCTACTGGATCGGGGAGCGGGCGATCCGGCAGGTCCTGCGCGCGCGGGACGGGCGCGGCCCGGCGACTGTTCTCGAGAACGGGCTGCGGGAGCATTTCTCGATCGAGCAGCCGGAGCAGATCGTGCGCCCGATCTACGACGGAGACTATCCGCGCCACCACGTCGCCCTCTTCGCCGTCGCGGTCGAGCGGGCGGCGCTCGCCGGCGACGCGGTGGCGGCCCGCCTGCTCGAAGACGCGGCGCAGGAGCTCACCCTCGCGGCGAGGACGGTCGTCGGCAGACTAAAGCTCGAGGGCTCGCCCTACGACGTCGTCCTCTCGGGCGGGACGTTTCGCGCCCTGCAAACCCTCGAGCGAGCCGTGGCGGAGAAGCTCGCGGCGCCCGGGGCCTCCGTGCGGCCGCTCGAAGCGGAGCCGGCCACCGGCGCGGTGAGGCTCGCGATCGAGGAGCTTCGAAAGTGAAGGGCGGCTCCCTGCCGCAGACTGTCGACTGCCGACTGCCGACTTCCTCATGAAGCTCCTCCTCGTCAACGCAGACGACTTCGGCCGTACGCCCGGCGTCAACGCGGGGGTGCTCGAAGCGCACCTTCGGGGGGTCGTGACGTCCGCCACCGTGATGGTGCTGGAGCCCTTCGCGGAGGAAGGGATCCGGGAGGCGCTCTCCCGCGCGTCCGGCCTGGACCTCGGGCTCCACGTCGTCTTGACGGGGGGCGGACGGCCCGCGTCCGGTTCCCTTCCCACCCTGGCGCCGGAAGGGCGATTGGCCCGCAACGCCGAGGCGCTGCCGCCCCGGCTCGACCGCGAGGAAGTCGCGCGCGAGATCGAAGCGCAGATCGCCAGGTTCGTGGCGCTCGCAAGCAGGCTCCCCTCGCATCTGGACTCCCATCACCATTGCGCGCTTCATCCCGACGTCGAGCCGGTCTACGCCGCCGTGGCGCGAGGGAAGAACCTGCCCCTGCGCGCGGCGAGCGCGGCGGCGCAAAATCGGCTGCGCCGGGCGGGTCTGCGCACTCCCGACACGTTTCTCGACAGTTTCTTCGGGGAGGGCGCGACGGCCGGGAATCTCCGCGCGATCCTGGGCAGCCTTCCCGAAGGAACGAGCGAGCTGATGTGCCACCCCGGCTATCCCGACGAGGCGCTCCTGTCCGGCAGCTCCTACGCGCGCGAGCGGGAACGGGAGGTCGAGGTCCTCTGCGATCCGGAGCTGCGCCCGCTGCTCCGTCGGCTGGGAATCGAGCTTGCCGGCTTCTCGCGGCTCTGAAGGAGCGCCCGCCGGAGATCCCCTCCTGCCCCTTCGAGCCGCCGGCGCGCCTGGGCCGGCCCCGCCCCGGTGCGCCCCATCACGATCGCGGCCTTGACGTCGCCCTTCGCCCGGGCGAGCAGCTCGCTTGACTTTCGTGGGGACGTTCCCGACGCCGCCGCGACGATCCGGGCCGCGCGATCGCGCAGCTTCGCCGACCCGGCCCGCAGG
>JBOGJK010000213.1:0-5800 GCA_050745345.1 Thermoanaerobaculia bacterium | reverse complement strand
GCGCCTGTCCGGCCTCGGTCGGGGCGGCCGTCTTGCGCGGCCGGGCGGCGCGAGCCGGGCGCGTCGGGGTGGCGGGCGAAGAGAGGAGCACTTCCTCCATCTCCGGAATCTTCCCCGCCGGCTTCTCGAAGCCGCACCCGCCGCGGTCGCACGCCAGCGCGTTGCCCGACTTTCGCTCGCGCAGAAGGAGGTAGCTGTTGCCGCACCGCGGGCACGCCTCCGGAACCGGGCGGGCGGAGAGCGTAAAGTCGCAGTTGGGGTAGTTCACGCAGCCGTAGAAGGGGCGGAAGCGCCCGCGCCGCTCGGCGATGACTCCGCCGTCCTTGGGGCAGCGTACGCCGGTGTCCCGCACGGGCTTGGGCGCCTTGTACTTGCAAGCAGGGTAGCCGCTGCAGGCGACGTAGGCGCCGTAGCGCCCGTGGCGGCGCACGAGCGGGTGCCCCGACTCGGGGCAAAGCTCTCCGGTCGGCTCGTCGGGGCGAGCCTCGGCCTTGCCGCCGGCGATGTGGACGTTGATGACGTTGCGGCACTTGGGGAACGCCGAGCAGCCGAGAAAGACCCCGCCCGCCCGGCTCTGCCGGACCTTCATGGGCGAGCCGCACTCGTCGCACGTCGTGATCTCGAGGTCCGAGACATCCACGGCGTCCTCTTCCGGGTCGGGGATGTTCTCGGTGAAGGTGCAGGAGGGGTACCCGCTGCACGCCACGAAGAGGCCGTTCTTGCCCATCCGGAGCTTCAGCTTCTTGCCGCAGCGGGAGCACTTCTCCGCGATCTCGGGCACGACCGGGAAGGAGAAGATCTTGCGCGCCTCGGAGAGCGGGATCCCCGCCTTGCTCGAGACCATCTCGCGCAGCGCCCGGTTGCGGTCGCTCGTGAAGGTCTTGTCGAACCGGGAGAGGGCCTTCGTCCAGGAGAGCTTCCCCTCCTCGACCTCGTCCAGGGCCTCCTCCATGCGCGCCGTGTAGCCGGTCTCGAAGAAGTCGTCGAAGTACGGGATCAGGAGCTCCACCACCGTGCGCCCGAGAGCGGTCGGGACGAAGCGGCGGTCCTTCTTGTGGACGTACTCGCGCTGCTCGAGCTTGCGAAGGATCTCGGCAAAGGTCGAGGGCCGTCCGATGCCGTTCTCCTCGAGGAACTTGACGAGCGAGGCCTCGTTGAAGCGGGGGGGCGGCTGCGTCTGCTTGCGCTCCGGCCGGAGCGCGAGCAGCTCGAGCGTCTCCCCTTCGGAAAGGGGCGGCAGCTTCGCGCTGCCTTCGGTCTCCCCTTCCTCCTCCTCCCCGACCTCGATCCCGTAGGCGGCCAGGTATCCCGCGAACCGGAGCGTCGAGCCGGAGGCGCGGTAGACCGCCGGACCCGCCTCGATCTCGGCGCTGACAGTGTCGTAGACGGCGGGAGCCATCTGCGAGGCGACGAAGCGCTCCCAGATCAGGCGGTAGAGCCTCGCCTCCTCGGCGGAAACGTGCGGTTGAACCCGCTCGGGAGGCAGGTCCAGGTAGGTCGGGCGGATCGCCTCGTGGGCGTCCTGGGCGCCGCGCTTGCTCTTGAAGTAGCGGGGCGAGTCGGGCAGAAACTCCCCGCCGTAGCGCGCCCCGATGTGCTCGCGGACCGCCTTCAAGGCCTCGTCGGCGACCCGCGTCGAATCGGTCCGCATGTAGGTGATCAACCCCACGGTGCCGCGCCCCGGGATCTCGCGCCCCTCGTAGAGCCGCTGCGCGATCTGCATCGTACGGCGCACCGCCAGGGAGAACCGCCGCGCGGCGGCCTGCTGCAGCTGCGAGGTAATGAAGGGGGGAGGCGGGGTCTTGCGCCGCGCGGCGGTCTCGACCTTCGCGACGCGGAAGGTCGCCTTCTCGACGGAGGCGCGCACGCTCTCGGCCTTCTCTTCCGAGTCGAGGCGGGGGTCGGTGCCGTCGAACTTGAGCTTCTCCCCCTGGAAGGAGAAGAGGCGCGCCGTGAAGGCCGGCGGCTCGGAGGCCTGAAGCTGCGCGTCGACCGTCCAGTACTCGACGGGACGGAAGGCCTCGATCTCCCTTTCCCGCTCGCAGATGATGCGCAGCGCGACCGTCTGGACGCGCCCGGCCGACAGCCCGCGCCAGATCTTCTTCCAGAGCAGGTCCGACACCTCGTAGCCCACGAGCCGGTCGATGATGCGCCGGGCCTGCTGCGCGTCGACCAGCCGCCGGTCGATCTCGCCCGCCTCCTCGATCGCCGCCAGCACCGCGTTCCTGGTGATCTCGTTGAAGCGCACCCGGCGGAAGGGGGTCCCCTTCGCGAAGGGCTTCAGGGTCTCCTGCAGGTGCCAGGAGATCGCCTCCCCCTCGCGGTCCGGGTCGGCCGCGAGATAGACGGTGGAGGCCTCCCGGGCCGCCTTCTTCAGCTCCAGGAGCGTCTTCTCCTTGCCCTTCAGGACCTCGTAGGTCGGCGCGTAGGCGCGGTCGCGATCCACTCCCAGTCCCTTCTTCGGCAGGTCGCGCACATGACCGTAGGAGGCGAGCACGCGGAAGTCCCGCCCGAGGAACTTCTCGAGCGTCCTCGCCTTGGCGGGCGATTCGACGATGACCAGCGACTTGCGGGCGGGACTCATGTCAGCGCGGGAAGCACAGGGCGGTGGAAACTGCCACAACGAAGAGGAAAGCGCAAATCGGGAGCTCTCCCGGGCACCGCAACAAGAGGGCATTCCCGGGCTCATCTCGTTCCAGCCAAGGAGCTTTACGCGGCGCAGCGCCGGCTCTCACCGCCGCACCAGGCTGTAGTGCCCGTCCGACTCGGCGGCGAGCCCCGCGCCTTCGAGCTCGAAGAGAGCCGCGAGCACGACCGCCGCCGGCATCTCGGTCGACCGAACGAGCTCCTCGGCCGAGCAGGAGGTCTCCTCCCGAAGCGCGTCGAAGAGCTGGCGGGCCTCGGCGGAGAGCTCCGGCGGGGGCGCGGGAGGCGAGGAAAGCGGCAGGGCCGCGGGGGCGGTGAGCGCCGGAAACAGCTCCGCGAAGATGTCCTCGACCCCGCGGCAGAGGATCGCGCCGTCGCGAAGTAGCTCGTGCGCTCCCGTCGAGGTCTCCGAGAAGACGCTGCCCGGCACGGCAAAAACGTCCCGCCCGAAGTCCGCCGCCAGCCGCGCCGTGATCAGCGAGCCCGACCGGCGCGAGGCCTCCACGACCACGACACCGGCCGAAAGCCCCGCGATGATCCGGTTGCGGATCGGAAAGTTCTGCGGGAGCGGCTCGGACCCCGGCGGGAACTCGGAGAGCACGACGCCGAGCCGGGCGATCTCGTCCTTCAGGCGCGCGTTCTCGCGCGGGTAGTCCACGTCCAGACCGCACCCGAGCACCGCGATCGTGCCGCCGGGCCCCTCGAGCGCCGCCTCGTGCGCCGCGGCGTCCACCCCTCGCGCCAGCCCCGAGACCACCGACACGCCGACCGCCGAGAGACCGCCGCCCAGGCGCGAGGAGACCTCACGCCCGTAGCGCGTGGCGTTGCGGGACCCGACGACGGCCACGGCAGGCGACCGGAGCCGCTCGAGGTGGCCGAGCGCGAAGAGCAGCAGCGGCGGATCGGCGATCTCCTTCAAGGGGCGCGGATACTCCTCGTCGAACGCCGTGAGGAGGCTGATCCCGGACCGTTCGATCTCGAGGGCCCATCGCTCGCTGCGGCCGTCCTCGGGGGCCCTCCGGAGGGCGCGCGCCCGCGCCGCCGATCCGAGCAGGCGCGCGAGCTCCTCCTCCCCCGTCGAGAGCAACCCCTCGACACCGCCCCGCTCCCGCAGGGCGGGCCAGAGCCGCTGGGGCGTGAGCCCCTTCTCCCGCGCCCAGGCGATCGCCGCCCGGCGGCCGAGGGTGCCTCTCATTCTTCTCTAACCTTACATTCAGCCGGCGCCCCCGTCACGGCGCTGCGCGCGGCACCGTCCTCGCCGGATCGACCGCGCGAAAGCAACAACGAGCGGGAAGAATCGGCTGGCCCCCCCGCTTTCCTATAATGCGCACCGTTGGAGGGGGATTGAAGACCCAAGTCTCTGCCGCCGCTCTTCTGATCGCCACGGCCGCGGCCGCCGCCGGATGCGCTTCCGGCGCCGGCGGCTCGAGCTCTCAGATCTCCTTCGGGGCCAACGTGGCGCAGCGCGGGCTCTGGCGGGAGGCGGCCTTCCGGTTCGAGAAGGTCATCGCCGAGCAACCCAAGAACGCGCGGGCGCACAACAACCTGGCCGTGGCCCTCGAGGCAACCGGAGACTTCGCCCGGGCCCTCGAAGAGTACAAGAAGGCGCTGGAGCTCGACCCGCAGGACAGCTACATCCGGCGCAACTATGCGCGGTTCGCCGAGTTCTACACCTCCTACACCCGCACGACGGGGAAGGCGGCCGGTGCGTCCTGACCGGCCGCCGGGGGACGCGCGGCGGCGGGCCGCCCGCGGCGGGCTCCTGCTGTTTCTCTGCGCGGCCCTCGCCTGCTCCTCGGTCAGCCAGGTCCGTTTGAAACTGCCTCTCAAGCCGCGCCTCCCCCTCCGGGGCAACGAGAGGATCGTGCTCGCCCCCTTCTTGATTGTCACGGAGGCCGACAAGGCCCGCGACAAGCGCCTGCAGAACGTCGACCTGCAGGGGGAGTTTCACCGGTTCCTGAAGCGCCAGATCGAGAAGAAGACCCGGCTCGAGGTCGTCGAGGCCCCCTCGGATCTGAAGCTGCCGACCCAGAGCCTGACCGAGCTCGGCCGGGCGACCGAATTCTGGCGCGCGGTCGGCGCCTCGACGGGAGGCGAAGTCCTCGTGTCGGGGAGCCTCGAGTTCCGGGTCGAAGACCGCTCCGGGTACAAGACCGAGGAGTACGTCTCCCCCATCAACGGGCAGACGTACTACCGGCAGGTCTATGTCGAGCAGAGCGGCTTTCTCTTCGACATCGTCTTCCTCGTCTTCGACGGGCGCTCGGGGGAGCGGCTGCTGCAGGACGAGTTCAAGGATTTCCGCCAGTCGAGCGGCAGCAGCCGCGCCGACGAGCTGCAGGGGCTCTTCGAGAACCTCTTCTCGCTGGAGAACCAGATCCTGAACCTCTTCGTGGCCCGCGAGCGCGAAGCGGACCGCTACCTCTTCACCAGCTGACGAACCGTAAGGAGGCGGGGAAGGCATGAAGCGAATCGTCCTGGCGCTTGCTCTCGCGGCGGCGGCCGCCCCCGCCTCGCCCCAGTCGATCTACCTGGAGAACCCGGACTGGGCCTTCGGCCAGAACAAGATCGCCTACGACCGGTTCGACTGGAAGACCTATCGCTCGACCCACTTCGTCATCTACTACTACGAGAAGGAAGCCAACGCGCTCCAGAAGGTCGCCTCCTACGCCGAGAGCGCCTACGACGAGATCTCGCGGGACCTGAACTTCCAGATCCCCAAGCCGATCAACCTGATCTACTACGCGACGCACTCCGACTTCGAGCAGACCAACACGCTGAGCTACTTCATCCCCGAAGGGGTCGGTGCCTTCGCACTGCCGGCGCGCAACCGCATGGTGCTGCCCATCGACATGCCGGGCGAGAAGCTCCAGCAGCTGATCTCGCACGAGCTGACGCACGTCTTCCAGTTCGAGATGCTCTTCGGCGGCAACTTCCTGCGGGCCATGACGACCACCGCCCCCCAGTGGCTGACCGAGGGAATGGCCTCCTACTTCGGCAAGGACGAGGACGACCGGGACCGGATGGTGCTGCGCGACGCGGTGCTCTCGGACCGCGTTCCCGAAGTCTCCACGCGCGGCGTCTACGGGTTCTTCGCCTACCGCTTCGGCCACGCCGTCTTCGACTTCATCGCCGCCGAGTGGGGCAAGGACGCCGT
>JBOGJK010000212.1:0-14504 GCA_050745345.1 Thermoanaerobaculia bacterium | reverse complement strand
AGTCACGCCTTTCCCTTCACCGGCCCCAGGTAGCGATCCAGCCAGTCCAGGATCTCCTTGATGATCCCCTGCAGGGTCGGTGGCAGGTGCCCTCCTTCGAAGAGGACGTGGCGTTTGTCTTTCTCGGAAGTCCCCAGAAGTCGGAAGAGCGGCACCTGCGCGGCCTCAACCGGCCGAGCCGGTCGTGAGAGATCGTCCGGCCCGTCACATCGCCGCGCGCCACTTTTTCGCGCAGCCTACGCGCGCTCCGGCGAACCGGTCAACCGGCGAAGGCGTTCCCTTCCGCCGGTTCCCGCCTCAGCCGGGCCGCTACAGCCCGAAAGCCTGGCGCAATCCATTCTGGACGCGGCCGAGGTCTTCGTGCGAGAGCCTTCCGAGAACCCTTCTGATGAATCCCTTTTCGAGCGCGAGGATATTCGAGATCCGGGCGGTGCTGGGATGGCGAAGGCCAATGGATTTCCAGTCACGCAGCGGGTGATCTCCCGGCCCCGGCCGTTCGAAGTAGCGGGGTTGGCTGCTGATGGGGCAGACGATGACGTCGCGAAGCTTGCGATGGAACGCCTCGTCGCTCACGATGAGCGCCGGCGCCGTTTGGCCCCTGCCTGACTCGTGAAGGGAACCGCGACGACGACCACCTGGCCGCGCCTATAGGTAGTCGTAGAGCGCATCGGGTTCGCCTTCCCAAGCCTGGCTCAGACGTTTCTTTGCCGCCTGCTTCCAGGGCAGCTCCTCGAGATCGGTTTCGGAGAGTGGCTGGATGAGCGCCCAGGGTTTTCCGTGATGCGTCACGACGATGGGCTCCTGCCTCTTTCGGGCGCGCGCGAGATAGGCGGAGAGCTGAGTCTTGACCTCGGCAACGCTCGCGAAACGCATGGCATCCTCCAAATCTGACCACAAGTATAGTCAGAATTCGGATCGGCTCGGATCCCCCCGGGGGGCACCTTTCCGAAGCCCCGTCTACGACCGCGGTGGGATCGTGCGCGGCGAGCGGCCGGGATTCTCGAGGGGATCGACCGACCGCTCGCAGGCGTCGCCGATGCCGTCTCCGTTGGCGTCGGCCTGATCGGGGTTGAAGGTTTTCGGGCAGTTGTCGGAGGCGTTGGCCACGCCGTCCCCGTCGGCGTCGTCGCTCCAGCCGAGCTCGAAGAGCAGCGGCAGGGTCAGGTCCACCTCGTGCGGCAGGTCGTCGTTGATGGTCGGCTCCATCAGCAGGTTCGGAGAGGCGATGTCGTCCCAGTGCGAGATCGAGGAGCCAGGCTGCGCGGGGTCCGTCGCGTAGAGCAGAACCCGCCCTCCCGGATCGGCGCCGCTTCTCACCGTGGGGTCCACCGAGAGGGTCAGCAGCACGCCGGCCGAAAGCTGCGCCCGCAGCGCCGCCCCGTCGGCCTTCGTGATCCGCACGGAGGGGATCGTGATGGAGGGATCCGACCCGCCCAGGCCGGCCGGCGGTGCGCCCTCTTCGTGGTCCGCGACGACGACGGCCAGCGCCCCGGCGTTCTGCGCGTTCTTCACCTTCTCGACGAAGAAGCAGGTGCCGCGGTCGACGAGCGCAATCCTGCCGGCGATCTCGGCCATGTTGGTCAGCGCCGTGCAGGCGTCGGTCGTCGAGGGTCCCGCCGCGTCGGAGGGGTCCCGCGCCGCGGCCAGAGCGCCGGACACGCCGCCCGACGAGAGAGGCGGGCCGAACTCCGCCGTGCCGACCGCGTAGCGGCCGGCGACGGACGCCGGCGCGTCGACCCGCAGGAGGGGCGTTCCCGGATCGAGGAAATTCGGCACCTCCGCCGTGACCCGCGGGCCCGCCCAGACGACCTGTCGGGCGTTCACGAAAGAGACCGCGCGCTCGGCCTCCGACATCTCGTGCCAGCGCTTTCCCGTCTCGATGTCCAGGATCGAGCGCTCGAAGATGTCGGGATCGCCGATGAACTCCTCACCGGAGTCGTCGACCAGCGTCACGAAGCCGAGGCCATGAGCGAGCTCATGGAGCACGACGCCGACGAAATCGATCGAAGACCCGTGGTTGTTGTCGAGGCCGTAGTACCACGACAGGCCTTCCAGGCACCCGGCCTTGCCCAGGTCCGAGTTGAAGCGGGAGCGAATGTCGTCGGCGGAGGTGTTGGGATTGCCCGGGATCACGTCGGCCCCCGCCTGCTTGCTCGCGAGCGCCGTGACGTACCAGGTGCCCGGGAACTCGGCGCCCTCGAAGTCTTTGACGACCTGGATCGTTCCCGTCGAGCCGAGCGTGCCCGAGTCGGGGCTGCATTCCAGCTGCTCGAAGCTCGCCTGGACCCGGATCTCGACCGAGCTGTCGAGCAACGACGCCCAGATGTCCGCGGCACGCTGGAAGGCGATCCGCCGCTGCTCGCCGACCGTCGTGCCCGGATTCCCGCCGACGGGTGTCGCCGGCGTCGGGTCGTTGAGTCCTTGGTTGGCGGCGTTGGCGTTGACGATCGTGATCGTGGCCGCGGCGGGAAGCGCCGCCGGTACGAGCAACAGTGCCGCCGCGAGCGCCGCGCGCGTCACTTTTCCTCCGGTCGGGCGGCGGCGGGCCTGCAGACGGTCGAGAGCGACCCGTCGGGGTTGCGGCGCGTGACCGCGCGGAACGAAAACGCTCCCTTCAGGTCCACCGACCGCATTCCGTTCGGATGCGTCACGACCTCGAGAGGCTCGAGATACTCCACGGCGGGGCCGCTCGACTCGTAGAGTGCCCGGGCCTCCTCCGGTGTCGGCGCGCGCAGCCTCCCCGTCCGCCGGTCGAGGAAGACGCGCAGCCGGGCCCTGCCGACCGGATCCACGGCGGGGCAGTGTCGATCGGTGGTCTCTGGCCTTTGCGGAACTTCCGCCGCCAGAGGCGGGTCGATGGCCGGGCATTCCGCCGCGTCGGCGGAAACGGGAAAGACCAAGATCGCCGCGAGGCACAAGACGGGTTGAAACGGTTTCCTGTTCATGAGCGTTCCTTCCAGGCGCTGATCAGATCGCGCCGGCCGTGGATGAGTGCCACGATCGTGACGCGATTCGGTTCGACTCGGTAGATCATCCGATAATTCTGTACGAGCAGTTCGCGCAGATCGGGAACGTCGAATTCCGGGACGACCCGGCCGCGCTCCGCCAACCGGCGCAGGGATCGGCTCGCATCAATCGTTTCTTCGACGAAGACCGAGGCGTAGGAGGGAGAATCGCGGGCGATGAATTCAGCGGCCGTCTCGAGATCCGCGGCGGCCAGCTGGACCCAGACTACCGAACGAGCCACTTTTCGAGGCGGCGCTCGATCTCTTCCTGAGAGAGAGTCTTGCCGGCCTCGGCTTCCCGCAGGCCTTTCTCGACTTTCTGTCGGATGTAGAGGTGGTATTGGATGTCCTCGAGAGAGGCGTTGTCCGGAAGCTTCTTCACCAGCTCGAGGACTTCCTCTTTGGCGCTCATGCTCACGTCGACTCAATGATACGCCCGACGGTGCTGTGTCAAAACACGAAGGGGAGCAGGCGCCACGAGCGCCCAGCGATCCTACGGCTCCCCTCGACCGACTTTGCCCATGGTGGCGACCTTGAAGATGTAGAGGCCGCGCAGGTCACCGTTATCCATGAAGGGGCCGGCGACGAGGAGCTTGCCCTCCTGCGCCATCTTCCGGATGTTCGCCAGGTGCGCCTCCTGCAGCTTCTGCGTCTCGGGCGTGCTTTGCGGCGTCCACGTCGGCCCCTTGTAGAGGAACCCGACGTAGTAGGTCGTCATCTCGTAGCCGCCGGGACCCTCCTCGGCCGGGGCGGCGGCGCGCAGCGCGAGAAGGGCGAGAAAGAGCGCCATGCTTTTCACATTCACCTCCAAAGTCCTGGTGGGCCGAGCCGTGCGCGGGTCTTCGCCAGCAAGGCGCCGGCAACGGCCGCGGGAACGGCGAGCCATGTCGAGAGCAGATCGAACCAGGCGGGGTAGGCCGCGGTCGTCAGGAGCTTTCCAACGAGGAGACTTGCGAGGCCCATGACGATCCCGTGCGGCAGGTATGCCGCACCCGCCGTCCGGCCGGCGACGTAGCCGCCGAGGAAAGTGGCGCCGACCATCGTCGCGAGGAGCACGGCGAGTAACGGCGGCTTGAAATGAAGCTCCCGGATCTCCGAGAGGGGTCGGCCCTGCGGAAGCAGAATCACGCCGGCGATAGTGGCCAGAAGGAGGCCCGCGCCGATGGTCGCGAGGAAATCGGCCGAGAGACCAAAGACGATCGCCCTCCATCGGATCCCGGCCATCGCTGCCCGGGCTAGGCTTCTGCCGCCGCGGCTCCGGATAGAGCTTGCTCTTTCTCGACGACTCTCTCGCGCTTGCCCGACAGGTACGTATAGACGACCGGCACGACGACCAGTGTCAACAGCGTCGAGAAGAAGAGCCCCCCGACGATCGCGACCCCGAGAGGCTTGCGGCTGTCGGCCCCGGCCCCCAGCCCGAGCGCGATCGGAAGCGTGCCGAAGATCGTCGCGAGCGAGGTCATCAGGATCGGCCGCAGTCGGATCCGGGCCGCCCGCCCGGCCGCTTCGCGGACCTCGAGTCCCTGCTTCTCGCGGAGCTGGTTGGCGTACTCGACGATCAGGATCGCGTTCTTGGTGACGAGCCCGATCAAGAGAATCAGGCCGATCTGCGAGTAGATGTTCAACGACATGCCGAGCAGCTTCAGCGTCAGGAGCGCTCCGAAGACCGCCAGCGGCACGGTCAAGAGAATCGTCAGCGGGTGCGCGAAGCTCTCGAACTGCGCGGCGAGCACCAGAAAGATGAAGACGACCGCGATGCCGAAGAGGAAATAGAGGTTGCCGCTCGACTCGCGGAACTCCCGCGACTCACCGTCCAGGTCGGTGCGCACGCCAGGCGGGAGCCTGTCCTTCGCGATCCGGTCGAGGTCGTCGAGCGCCGTGCCCAACGCGACACCCGGCGCGAGGTTGGCCGTGATCTTCGCGGATCGGATCCGGTTGAAGTGGTTCAGCTCCTTGGGCGAGACGGTCTCCTTCGCCGCCACGACATTGGTCATCTGGAAGAGGCCCCCGTTTCCGCGCAGGTAGAGATCCTCGATCGCCCGCGGCGTGGCCCGCTCGGTCGGGTGCACCTGGAGCATTACCTTGTACTGCTTGTCGCCGCGGCGAAAGAGCGTGGACTCGCGGCCGCCCAGGAGCGTCTGGAGCGTCGTGCCGATGTCGGAGACCGAGACGCCCAGCGCGGATGCGCGCGCCCGGTCGATCGCGAGCTCGATCTGCGGCGTGTTCAGCTTCAGATCGGTGTCGAGATTGAGAAAGTAGGGGAGCTTCGAGACTTCCTCCATCATTGCCGCCACCGCGGGGCGCAGATCCTGGTAGGTCGGGGCCTGGAGGATGTACTGGACCGGTGTCGCCGAGAACTGCCCTCCGAGCGAGGGGGGGTTGATGGCGAAGGCGAGCACGCCCGGCACGGCGAAGAGCTTCGGGAAGAGGTCGTGCACGACCTCCTGCTGCGAGCGCTCCCGCTCGCCGTGCGGCTTCAAGGGGAGGAAGAAGAACCCGTCGGTCACGCGCCCAGGCCCCTCGCCGACCAGCCCGATCGCGGTGAAGAGCCCGGCCTTCTCCGGGACCGAGAGGTAGATCTGCTCGAGCTGGCGCGCGTAGCGGTCGGTGTAGGCCAGCGTCGAGCCTTCGGGCGCGACGACGACTCCGACGATCGTGCCGCGGTCCTCCGTCGGCGTCAGCTCCGAGGGGAGGATGCGGAAGAGGAAAACGATGGCGACCAGCGCCGCCGCCGTGACGGCGAGCACGACCCGCCGCCGGGAAAGCGCCCCCGTCACGAGGCGCTCGTAGCCCCGGTCGAGCGCGTCGAAGCCTCTCTGCACGAAGCGGGCCAGGCGCCCCTCCGACTCGTGGCCGCGCAGGATCCTCGAGCAGAGCATCGGGGTCAGCGTCAGGGCGACGAACCCGGAGATCAGGACGGCGACCGCCACCGTCATGC
Organism: Thermoanaerobaculia bacterium; assembly: GCA_050745345.1. Lineage (GTDB taxonomy): Bacteria > Acidobacteriota > Thermoanaerobaculia > UBA5066 > Gp7-AA6 > DATBFU01. The sequence continues at coordinate 8,561 of JBOGJK010000212.1, read as the reverse complement.
CGAACTCGTTGAAGAGGCGGCCGACGTTGCCGCGGAGAAACGCCACCGGGACGAAGATCGCGACGAGCGCCACCGTGGTCGCGACGATCGCGAAGCCGATCTCTTTGGCGCCGTCGTAGGCCGCCTGGAGGCGCGTCTTTCCCATCTCCATGTGCCGGTAGACGTTCTCCAGCATGACGATGGCATCGTCCACGACGAGGCCGATCGCGAGCACGAGCGCCAAGAGCGTCAGGATGTTGATCGTGAACCCGGCAAAGTACACGACGGTGAAGGCGCCGACGATCGAGACGGGGATGGCGAGCGTCGGGATGAGCGTTGCCGTCGGGCTCTTCAGGAACAGGAAGATGACCGCCACGACGAGGGCCATCGCGAGCAGCAGCGTGGACCGCACCTCGGAGATCGAGTCCTCGATGAAGAGCGAGGAGTCGTAGGCCACCTCGAGCTTCATCCCCTTGGGGACCACCTCGCGCAGCTGCGGCAGTTTCTCCTTGATTTCGGCGGCCACCTGGAGGGTGGAGGCGCTCGCCTGCTTGACGATGCCGAGGCCCACGGCGGGCTGGCCGTTGTAGCGCACGATCGTGCGGTCGTCCTCGGCGCCGACCCGCACGTCCGCGACGTCCGACAGGCGCACGGCGCGGTCCCCGCGCTGCGCGAGGAAGATCGCGCCGAACTGCTCGGCGTCGGAGAGGTCTCCGCGCGTGCGCACCGAGAACTCGCGCCCTTCCCCTTCGACGCGCCCCGACGGGATCTCGGCGTTCTGGCCGCGGATGGCCTTGTCGACGTCGACCACCGTCAGGCCGTAGGCCGCGAGCCTGGCCGGGTCGAGCCAGACCCGCATCGCGTAGCGGCGCTCGCCGCCGACGATGACGGACCCGACACCCGGCATGCGCTGCAGGCGCTCCTTCAGGACCACGTTGGCGACGTCGGAGACTTGCAGATTCGAGAACCCTTCTCCGTAGAGCGCGAGCCACATGACGGCGGAGGCATTCGTGTCGATCTTGGCGACGATCGGCTCGTCCGCCTCCTGCGGCAGCCGGCCGCGCACGCGGGAGAGCTTGTCGCGGACATCGTTCGCGGCCTGGTCCACGTTGCGCGAAAGGACGAACTCGATCGTGATGCGGGAGACCTGCTCCTGCGAGGAGGAGCGCAGGAGCTTGACTCCCTCGATGGTTGCCAGCTCCTCCTCGATCGGCTCGGTGATCTCCGCCTCGACGACGTTGGGCGCGGCCCCCCGGTAGACCGTCGTGATCGAGACGATGGGCGGGTCGATGTTCGGGTACTCCCGCACCGGCGTGCGGAAGAAGGAGATGGTCCCGAAGAGCAGGATCGTCAGGCTCATGACGGTGGCGAGCACCGGCCGCCGGACGGAAGTCTCGGAGAGCCTCACGACGAGCCTGCCGCCGTCGGCGACTTGTCTGCCGCCGGCGTCTCTTCGACGGGGGAGATCTTCGCCCCTTCGAACAGCTTCTGGTGTCCTGCGCGCACGATCCGCTCGCCGGGCGACACGCCTTCGCGCACCTCGACCCGGCCGGGCTGGCGCGAGCCCAGCTCCACGGCGCGCCGCGTCACGGTCGAGTCGGGCTTGACGACATAGAGGTAGTTGCGGTCCCCCTCGGCGAAGATCGCGACGTCGGGCACCGTGATCGCGTCCGGCCGCTCCGCGAGCACGGCGGTGACGTCGGCCGACATGCCCGGCCGCAGCTCCCTCTTCGGGTTCGGGATCACGGCCACCAGGTTGGCCGACCGCGTCGCGGGGTCGAGGATCGGGTCCACCACGTCGACCGAGCCCGAGAACGGCCTGCCGGGATAGGTCACGGTCGTGACCGAGACCAAGGCGCCGCGCTTCAAGTCCGCGAGATGCCGCTCCGGGACCGCGAAGCCCACCTTCACCCGGTCGATGCGGGCCAGGTCCGTGATCACGTCGCCGGAGCGCAGGAACGCCCCCGGTGAGACGAGCCGGCGGCCGACCACCCCTTCGAACGGCGCCATGATCCGCGTCTTGGCCAGCCGCGCCTGCGCGAGCTTCAGGTTGGCTTCCGCGACCTTCAGGGCCGCCAGAGCGTTGTCACGATCCTGCGAGGAAGAGATTTCCTGCGTGGAGAGCCGCTCGGCGCGGTCGTAGTTCAACTTCGCCTGGTCGCGCAGCGCCTCCGCGCGGCGGGCCTCGGCCGACAGCTCCCGGTCGTCGAAGAGCGCGAGGGGCTGCCCCTGGCGGACGATCCCTCCCTCCTCGAACGGCAGCTCCCGGACGACGGCATCGATCTCGGCTGAGACCCTGACCCGGTCGTACGCCTCTACGGTGCCGAGCGCGTGCAGCCTCTCCTGCACGGTTCCGGTCCTGGCCACGGAAACCTCGACGGCGGTCGGGGGCGGAGCGAATCCGCTGGCGTCGCTCTTCCTGCCGCACCCGGCGGCAGGGGAGAGCAGGAGCGCGCCTGCCAGGACGGCGGCGGCTCTCGGAAGGATACTTTTCGAGAGTACGGGTCGCATGGCTCCCCCCACCGGGGAATTACGGCTCGCGACGGGCGAAGGTTGCGGTGGGGCCCACTACACTACCTTAAGCGCCGGGCCCGGTTCCTTGATCGGGGCGCGGGACTCGCACCAGGCGGTCAGCCAACCCGCGACACCCGGCCATCCCTTGCGGTGATCCGCGAGGGCCAGGGAGTGGCCGGCGAAGCCCGTGTGCGCCATCGTGACGCGTGTCCCGCGCCCTTCCGGCGCAAACTCCCAGCGGACGAGTGTCGCCGGAGCGTCGACCCAGCTCGGCTTCCACGTGTAGGCGAGAAGGCACGGCGGATCGACCTGCGTGTATTCCCCTTCCACCGAAAACGGCGCGCCGGAGGCGTTATGCCCCTGCGAGCGCCACTTCCCGCCGGGGCGCGGGTCGGCCGACCAGTCGCGGCATCGATAGGTGGTCTCCGAGCCCCACCACTGCAGGAGCTGCTTCGTGTCGGTCAGCGCCCGGAAGACCGTCTCGGGGGGCGCCTCGATGTAGAGGCTGCCCCGGATCGAATCGGAGTCCGTCTGCATGTCGATCATCTCGGTCCCTCTCTTTCCGCAAACTTCTTCAAGGCCAGCAGATTGCGCTCCCAGAAGCGGCGGTATTCCTCGAGCCACCCGTCTACCTTTCGGAGCGGCCGCGCGTTCAACCGGTAGACGTTTCGGCGGCCCGCGCGGCGGGCCACGACGAGATGGGCCTCCCGCAGCTGCCGCAGGTGCTTGGAGATGGCCGGGCGGCTCATCGGGAAGTGGCGGGCGAGACGGCCGACCTCCAGGTCCTCCGTTGCCAGGCGCCGCAGGATGGCGCGCCGCGTCGGGTCCGCGACGGCGCGGAAGACGGTGTCGGCCGAGCCGCCCGCCCGGGCGATATTGGTAACCATATGGTTACCGTACTCCGGAAGAGCCCTCCTCGTCAAGGCCCCTTTCGAGGTCGGGGAGGGCGCCCTACGCCTTCTTCACCAGCAGGTCCCGGATCTCCTTCAGGAGAACGACGTCCGGCGGCGGCGGCGGCGGCGCGGCTTCCTTCTTCCGGGCGAGTCGGTTGAACGGCACGACGATGAAGAAGTAGAGAGCGGCCGCGATGAAGAGGAAGCTGACAACGGCGTTCAGGAAGTTGCCGAGCAGGACCGGGCCCATCTTGATCCCGGAGAAGTCGGGCTGGCCCCCGATCGCGCCGATGACCGGCGTGATGACGTCCTTGACGAGCGAGGTCACGATGGCGCCGAAAGCGGCGCCGATGATGATTCCGACGGCCAGATCGAGCACGTTGCCGCGCAGGATGAAGTCCTTGAATCCCTTGAGCATGTCCTCCTCCTTCCCTTCGGGGCCGGTCGATACCAGTTGACGCTATCGTCATGGCTGCCGGCTCCGCAAGGCGGCCGTCCAGATCCGGGCCAGACTCCGCGCCAGGGAGACTTCGCCATGACAGTCGGCGTGTTCCTGCTGCGCTTTCTCTTCGCCGCGGTCCTCATCTTCGCGACGTACAACCCGGAAGGCCGCTCCTACACCCACTGGATCTCCTCGGGCGGCCCGATCACGCCGCTCAAGGTCTTCGCCGGCGTGTGCCTGGCGATCGGCTGGATCTTCTTCCTGCACGCGACCATGCGCTCGCTCGGGGTGCTCGGCACGGTCCTCGCCGCCGCGTTCTTCGGGACGCTCCTGGGGCTCCTGATCACCTGGCTCCATTTGGACGCGCAGGGGCGGGGGCTCGCCTATCTCGTCCTGCTCTGTATCGCCGCCGTGCTCGCGACGGGCAGCGTCTGGTCTCGCTTCCGGCGGCGCGTGACGGGCCAGGTGGACGTGGACGAACCGGATCGGTAGGGCGCGGCCGCCTCACGAGGGCTTCCGGAGGCGGAAGACGACGCCCACCCGGGTGCCATCCTTCGGAAGGGTCTCCGCCCTCACGCGGAAGCGCGTCACGCTCTTCGTGTAGTCGCGCACCGTGTAGCGAGCGTTGCCGACCTTGCTGCCCGGACAGGAGTAGAGGCAGACGATGCAGCCCGACTTCCACTTCGGGATGTTGGCGGCGTTTCCGCCGAAACGAAACTCGATACCGCGCCCGGCCGGATCCTCCAGCACCGAAGCGAGCGGCACGAGGCCGCTTTCGCCCGGCAGGCGCAGCAGGACTTCGACGGGCGTGCCCGCGATGACCGTGTCGGGCGCCCGGTCCTTTGGGTCCTTGCGCTTCTCCCAGGCTTCCATCGGAAGGTTGTCACCGGCCACGGCTCCGAGGGCCTCGAGCTCCCGGAGCACGTTGAGGTCGGAGACGTCGGAGGAGAGGAGCGCCGCGTGCGCCATGCGACCTCCCTTTCCGACCACCGCGTGGTAGCCCGGCATCAGCCAACCCCGGTCGAAGGCCCGCGCCTGGACCGTGGCCGTGAGCTCGATCTCGCCCTCCCTCCGCTCCACTCGGCCAGGCACGCTCGCCGCCGGGCGACACGCGGAAGACAGCAGAAAGAGGGAGGCAGGGAGTGCGGGAAGCAGCGAACGCATCGGGATCCTGGGGGGAGGGCGGGTCGCGCGGGGCGCGGCCGTGCGGCCGCGCCCCGTCCTCAACCTGCGCGTTACGGCTTGAGCGTGATCTCCCGGGCGAGCTTGCTCATGACGACGTCCCGCAACTGGTCCCGCTTTTCGCCCGCGGCGCGCCGGGCGTCCGCCGTGCCGTAGTGCAGGAGCGTGATCGCGTCCATCTTGGCGGCCAGGCCGTCCATGCCGCCATATCCCTTGTAGAGGGTCGCCGTCGCGATGTCCCAGTCGTCGGCCGAGTCGCTGGTCGAGTTGAGGAACACCTTGTAGTCCTGAACGACGCCCTGGGCCTTCGCGGCCGCCATGACCTTGCCGAAGTTCGCACGCAGGTCCGCCAGCGTTTCATTGAACTTGCCGGGCTTGACGTTGTAGTAGGTGACGCGCCAGACGGGACCCTCGTTGTAATGCTCCTGCGCCAGGGCCGGCGCCGCGAGGCCGAACAGAACCGCGAGCAACACGAATCTCCGCATAGATCGGTTCCCTCCTTTCCTGCTAGCGTATCAAGGGGAGGAGAGAGCGCATAATGAGAGAAGATCGCGGGCGCTGTTCCTGTTCTGAACAAGGCCTGGAGTCCAGATGCCCGTCGAGACCACTCTGAACGCCCGCGTCCCCGTCAAGATCTGGACCGACCGGATCGAGGCGGAGGCCCTGCAGCAGCTGAAGAACACGGCCTCGCTCCCCTTCGTCTTCCGGCACGTCGCGGCGATGGCGGATGTCCATCTCGGCATCGGGGCGACCGTGGGCAGCGTCGTCGCGACGAAAGGAGCGATCTGCCCGGCGGCGGTCGGTGTCGACATCGGCTGCGGGATGATGGCCCGCAAGACCTCCATCCCGGCCGGGCGGCTGGAGGGAGAGGCGGCCAAGAAGCTCCGCCATTCGATCGAGCGGGAGATCCCGGTCGGGTTCAACCAGAAGAAGGAGCCCTTCCCGGCCGCGCTCGCCTGGGCGCGCGATGCCGGGCGGCCCCAGGTCGCTTCGGGCTCCCTCATGGAAAAGGCCGTGCATCAGCTCGGGACACTGGGCGGCGGCAACCACTTCATCGAGGTGTGCGTGGACCGGGACGACGGCCTCGTGTGGCTGCTGTTGCACTCGGGCAGCCGCCACATCGGAAACTCCGTGGCCGAGATCCACATCGGGAAAGCCAAGGGCGCCCTGCGCGAGGCGATCGACCGCCTCCCGGACGCGAACCTGGCGTACTTCCTGGAGGGGACGCCCGAGTTCCGGGCGTACCGCGCGGACGTCCTGTGGTGCCAGGAGTACGCGCGCGTCAACCGCCAGATCATGATGGAGCGGCTCCTGCGGCAGCTCGCCTTCGCGCTCGGCTTCGAGGGTGACGTCTCCCGCCTCGGCCTCACGACGGCGGTCAACTGCCACCACAACTACGTGGCCGAGGAGGTGCACTTCGGCGAGCGGGTGCTCGTGACCCGCAAGGGCGCGATCCGCGCGGGGCAAGGGGAGCTCGGCATCATCCCGGGCTCGATGGGGACCGGCTCCTTCATCGTGCGGGGTCTGGGCAACCCCGAGGCCTTCGAGAGCGCGCCACACGGCGCGGGGCGGCTGATGTCGCGGGGCGAGGCGAAACGGCGATTTACGAGGGAAGACCTCGAGAAACAGACTGAGGGGGTCGAGTGCCGCAAGGACGCGGGCGTGCTGGACGAGATCCCCGGCGCCTACAAGCCGATCGCCGAGGTCCTCGAGAAGTCGAGGGACTTGGTCGAAGTCGTCGCGGGCCTGAAGCAGATCGTCTGCGTGAAGGGGTGACCGCCGGAGAGGGAAGGTGCCGGTGAGCAAGCACGTTCGAGCGGCTTCTGTCGATCAGCCCCGACATCCGGTAGGCGGCGATCTATCGCGACGGCAGGCTCGACAGCGCGCAGAGGCCGCGTCTCTCCGGAGGCAGCGCCTCGGAGTCCGATCGCCACGAGGAGCTGCTGGTCAACCCGACTCTCCTGAAGCTCGCCGGCCAGCGCGGAGCGATCGACTGCGGGGGTCTCGAGTACCTCCTCCTCCGGTACGGCAGCTTCTTCCCGCTCGTCTGTCCGGTGCGGGGAGGGCACGTCTCGGTCGCCGTCGAGCCGGCGTCCGACCCGTTGCGCCTCGTGGCCCCGGTGCGCGAGGTGTTATCCTCGGAGGATCTTTTGTAGCCGGGCTCGGCGCATGAACGAGAAACTCGGGCCCCGCCAGGCGGAGCGCAACTTCATCCTCCAGCAGGGGCTGGATGAGCCGGCGACGGAGGCCTGCCCGATGCAGTACTCCGCGCTCCAGTTCCAGCCGCGGCTCGTCGGTTTGTGGGTGCTCCTGGGCATCCTGCTCCAGTCCCCGTTGGTGTTCCTGATTCTTTCCGCGGTGCTCTGGTGGAACGCTCTCTTCCCGCGCGGGAACCCCTTCGACGCGGTCTACAACGCGACGCGCGGCACCCGGCCGGGAGCCCTCCGCCTGAGGCCGGCGCCGGGCCCGCGCCGCTTCGCGCAGGGTATGGCCGGCACGTTCGCGCTGGCGATCGGGATCTCGCTCGCGCGGCAATGGCGGACGGCCGCCTACGTCCTGGAGGCGCTGCTCCTCACGGCGGTCGGCGCCCTCGTGATCGGGCGGTTCTACCTCGGCTCGTTCGTGTTCCATCTCCTGCGCGGACGCGCCGCCTTTGCGATGCGCACGCTTCCGTGGGCTCGGGGATAGATCGGGAGACGAGCTCTGCCGCGAGCGTTGCGGGGGAGGACCCAGAAAACCGGAGGCCCGCCCCCGCAGACTGACCTACTACTGAGGAAGGTGGTAGTCGCCTACGACCTCGTAGGTCATCGAGCCGTCGGGGTTGGGAGCGCTGCACTTGTAGGTCCCGCTCCCCTTGATGCCCTTCAGCTTCCCGGTGCCTCCCGTGTACCTCCAGGTGCCATCGACGCTCTGGGGCGCACCCTCCTTCAAGACCGACGTCCCCTGGAACCGGACGAAGTACTTGTCGCCGCTCGCCATGGTGCCCCAGTGGAACCCGGCGCCGGTGGATTTGTCTCCGCTGCTCTCGTCGGAGGAGACGCTGACCCCGTCCTTCGACTGGCTTCCGGCCATCTCCAGCGGTTTGGTCCAGTTGCACTGGGCCTTATTGATCGCGAGGCCGTGGCCTGGCCGGTCGCCGACGTCGATGGCGTGGGTCGGGTCGGGCTTGCCGCACTGAATCGTGCCGGAGATCTTCGTCTGCGCCGTCGCCGCCGCGGCGAGCGCAATGCCGATCAAGAATACGAGCAGAAACCTGGTCCTCATGAACCCTCCTTTCGCCGGCGGTCCGCGCCGGCGTTTCTCGCCTCGTGGAAAGAGATCACGCGGGGCTGATAGGGCGAAGTCTCCGTCGGGTGCCGTGCCGGAGTCAAGTGGGACCTCCGGCTAGCCGGCTGCTGAAAAATGGATGCGCGCGTCGTGTCCGGGGCTGGGCCGCAGGCGTTCGCTTCGCGAACGGCGGCCAGACGTTTCTAGCCAGAAGCGTTGCATCAACCCTCCTGTCTCGAGCCGAGCAGACTCTCGGCCCTCGTCGGGCGCGTCGAGCGCCCCTT
>JBOGJK010000211.1:0-2782 GCA_050745345.1 Thermoanaerobaculia bacterium | reverse complement strand
GTAGAGGTCGGGGCGCACGATGGCCTGGCAGAGCCCGCTCTCGTCCTCGAGCGTCAGGAAGACGAATCCCTTCGCCGTGCCCGGCCGCTGACGCACGATGACGGCCCCGGCCGTCTGGACACGCCGGCCGTCGGGCACTTTCAGAAGCTCGGCCGCGGAGAGGATCCCGCGCGCGGCGAGCCGCGCGCGCCAGTGCTCCATCAGGTGCGGCCCGGTCGTCATCTGTGTGGCCCGGTAGTCGGCGGCCGTCTCCTCTTCGCGCGTCATCTCCGGAAGCGGCGAGGGGTCGTCGGCCGGCAGCTCCGCGAGAAGCGGCCCCGACGAGCGCGCCACCTTGGCGACCTGCCAGAGCGCCGCGCGGCGGGTGCGCCCGAAGCCCGCGAGCGCCCCCGCGTCGGCCAAGAGCGTCAGCTCGTCGCCTCGCAGCGCGCACCGCCGCGCGAGCTCCTCCACCCCCGCGAAGGGCGTCTTCGCCTGCTCCTCCTCGATCCGCTTGCCGGCCGCCTCCCGCAGTCCCGCGACGAACCGCAGCCCGAGGCGTACGGCCCCCTCCTCCCACCGGCACTTCCAGCCCGAGCGCGTCGCGTCGATCGGCCGCACCTCGACCCTGTGACGCTGCGCGTCCTTGACCAGGGTCGCCGGGTGGTAGAAGCCCATCGGCCAGCAGTTCAAGAGCGCCGCGAGAAAGGCCGCCGGGTGGTGCGCCTTCAAGTAGCAGCTCGCATAGGCGATCAGCGCGAAGCTCGCCGCGTGCGATTCGGGGAAGCCGTAGAGCGCGAAGGAGGTGATGGACTTGACGATCTGCTCCCGCGCGGCGGGACCGATGCCCCGCTCGGTCATGCCTGCGCGCAGCCGCGCTTCGATCGCCGACATCCGCTCCATCGACCGCTTGAATCCCATGGCGCGGCGCAGCTCCTCCGCCTCTCCGCCCGTGAAGCCCGCGGCGACCATGGCGATCTTCAGGAGCTGCTCCTGGAAGAGCGGGACGCCCAACGTGCGCTTCAGGATCGGCTCGAGGCACGGGTGGGGATACTCGACCGGGGCCCTGCCCTGCCGCCGGTCGAAGAAGGGGTGCACCATGCCTCCCACGATCGGTCCCGGCCGGATGATCGCGACCTGCACGACGATGTCGTAGAACTTCTTCGGCCCGTGCCGCGGCAGCGAGGCCATCTGCGCGCGGCTCTCGACCTGGAAGCAGCCGACCGTGTCCGCGGCGTTCAGCATCGCGTAGACGGCCGGGTCGTCCGCCGGAAGGTGCGCGAGGTCGACTTCCGTCTTCTCGTGCGTTCGGATCATTGGGATCGCTTCTTCCAGCGCTGCGAGCATCCCGAGCCCCAGGAGGTCCACCTTGACGATCCCCAGATCGGCGCAGTCGTCCTTGTCCCACTGCACGACGACACGTCCCGGCATCGCCGCGGGCTCGAGCGGCACGACCTCGTCGAGCCTGCCCGCCGCGACGACCATGCCGCCCGAGTGCTGCCCCAGATGCCGCGGCAGGTTCTGGATCGCGAGGAACAGTCGCAGGAAGTGGCGCGTGCGGACATCCTCCGGGTCGAGCCCCGCGGCGGTGATCTCGCGCGAGAGCTCCTCGACCGGCTCCTTGATCTCGCCGAAATTCCACCCGGATAAGTGCTTGGAGAGCCGGTCCAACTGCTCGGGCGAGTAGCCTAGGGCCTTGCCCGCCTCGCGCGCCGAGGAGCGATCGCGATAGGTGATGACGTTGGCCGTCATGCCGGCGCCGTGCGGCCCGTATTTCTCGTAGACGTGCTGGATGACCTTCTCGCGCTGGTCGCCGGAGGGAAGGTCCAGATCGATGTCCGGCCACTCGCCCCGCTCTTCCGAGAGGAAGCGCTCGAAGAGCAGGTCCATCTTCACCGGGTCGACCGCGGTGATCGAGAGCGCGTAGCAGACGGCGCTGTTGGCGGCGGAGCCTCGCCCCTGCACGAGGATCTTCTCCTGCCGGCAGAAGCGCACGATGTCCCAGACGATCAGGAAGTAGCCGGGCAGATCGAGCTTCTCGATCATCGCCAGCTCCTTCGCGATCTGCGCCTGCGCGCGGGCCGTCAGGGGCCGGAAGCGCGTGCGCGCGCCGTTCCAGGCGATCTGCCGCAGGTATGAGGCGGGCGTCTCGCCCGGCGGGAGTGGGTAGTCCGGGAAGCGGTAGCCCAGGTCCGCCAGCGTGAAGTCGAGCCGCTGCGAGAGATCCCAGGCGCCATCCAGCGCCTCGGGCAGGTCGGCGAAGAGCTCCGCCATCTCGCGGGCGTCCTTGAGGTGCCGCTGCCTCTGCGCGGCGAGCAGCCGCCCCGCGGCGTCGAGCGTCGTGCGGTTGCGGATCGAGGTCAGTACGTCGTGGAGCTCCTTGTCACGGGTGCGCGCGTAGCGCACGCCGTTCGTGGCCACGAGCGGCAGCCTCATCCGCCGCGCCAGATCCACCAGCGCCTGGTTGCGGTGCTCCTCCTCGCGGAGGCGATGGCGCTGGAGCTCGACCGAGAGACGTCCGGGGAAGATCGCGGCGAGGCGCTCGAGATTCTCCCGGGCCGCCTCGAGGCCTCCCGAAGCGAGCGCCCGCGCGACCGGGCCCTCCTCGCCCCCCGTCAGGCAGCGGAGGCCTTCCGCGCGCGCCGCGACCTCTTCGAGCGTGACCGAGGTCTCTCCCTTCGCCTTTCCGAGCGCGCCGGCCGTGATGAGGCGGCAGAGGTTCTTGTAGCCGGCGCGGTTCTCGACGAGGAGGGTGAGGCGGGCGGCATCGCCCGCCCGCGTCACCCCGAGCGAAGCGAGGGAT
>JBOGJK010000210.1:0-7361 GCA_050745345.1 Thermoanaerobaculia bacterium | reverse complement strand
ACTATACCCGGACTCTTTCGGACCTGTATCTCCTCGAGGGGTTGAAGTGAGGAGAGAGTCGACAGTCGGCAGGACCGGACCCGGAGTGACGCCGGCTTCGGGGACGAAGCTGGGCCCCTGCGAGATTGCCAGCCGGCGGGATCGGGAAGGTCTACCGGGCGCGGCGCCGAGCCGTTGAAGTTCTCTCGCCCCGCGGCCCGGGCGAGCCGAAGACCCTGCCGAGGACGTCATGTATGGTATAAATGGATTCAATACATAAGGAGGATCCTCCCTGGCCTCCCGGATCGTCAACATGACCGTGCCCGAGACGCTCCTCCGAGAGGCGGACGAGGTCGCGCGCGCCGAGGGCCGCAGCCGTTCCGAGCTCTTCCGCGAGGCGGTTCGGCGCTACGTGCGAGGCGGTGCCGGTCTGCGCAAGCACTCGAAGCCGCTGCTCGCTCGCCTGGCGCGTCTGGCCGTGAAAGGGCCCCGGATCGCAGCAGACGACATCGACGAGATTCTCTATCGGCGCCGTGGCGGGCGATGACCTACGCCGTGCTCGTCGATACGAGCGCCTTCTACGCCCTCCAGAGCAGCGGAGACCCGCGCGAGCATGCTCTGGCGGTGGCCGAGGCGGCGAGGTTCGACTCCGATGGTGCCCTGCTCGTGACGAGCGACTACGTGCTCGACGAGACATACACGCTGCTCCGATCGGCGCTCGGCCACCGTGCGGCGGTTCGATTCGGGCGGGAGATCCGCCGGGGCGGCGTCGAGATCGCCCAGGTCGATCCGGAGATCCAGGACGAAGCCTGGCGCATCTTCGAGCGCTATTCCGACAAAGACTTCTCCTTCACAGACTGTACGAGCTTTGCCGTCATGATACGAGGGAGGATCGAACTGGCCTTCACCCTGGATCGCCACTTCCGCCAGTTCGGCTTCGAGACCGCGCCGGCGCGCCCCGGCAGGAAGCGCTGACTGCTCGATGGGAATCGCGGCCCGCTGAAATGGGACTCTCCGCCGGCACCCGGCTCGGATGGTCCTTCCCCCCCGGCGGCGGCGGAGGAGGTTGGACGCGATGACGCTCTCCGCGGGAACCCGGCTCGGGCCGTACGAGGTCGTGGCGCCTCTGGGCGCGGGCGGGATGGGGGAGGTGTACCGCGCGCGGGACCCGCGCCTCACGCGCGAGGTGGCGATCAAGGTCCTGCCGGCCTCCTTCTCGCAGGACGCGGACCGGCTGCGGCGGTTCGAGCAGGAGGCGCGCGCGGCGGGGGTCCTCAATCACCCCAACATCACGGCGGTCTACGACCTGGGCTCCCACGAGGGGTCCCCCTACATCGTGACGGAGCTTCTGGAAGGGGAGACGCTGCGATCGCGGCTCGGGTCGGGGCCGTTGCCATCGAGGAAGACGATCGACTACGCGGTGCAGATTGCCAGGGGTCTCTCGGCAGCGCACGAGAAGGGGATCGTGCACCGGGATCTGAAGCCCGAGAACCTGTTTCTGACGAAGGATGGGCGGGTCAAGATCCTGGACTTCGGCCTGGCGAAGCTGAAGCCCAACGGCGAGGAGGCAGAAAAGACCGATCTGAAGACGATCTCCGCCACCGAGCCCGGTGTCGTGCTCGGGACCATGGGCTACATGTCGCCGGAGCAGGTCAGGGGAAAGCCGGCGGACAAGAGGAGCGACCTCTTCTCCTTCGGGGCGATCCTCTACGAGATGCTCTCGGGGCAGAGGGCGTTTCGCGGGGACACCGCGGCGGACACGATCACGGCGATTCTCTCGAAAGAGCCGCCCGATCTCTCGCAGACCGACAAAGACATCCATCCGGGGCTGGAGCGGATCGTGCGGCACTGTCTGGAGAAGAACCTGGAGGAACGCTTCGAGTCGGCCCGCGACCTCGCCTTCGACCTCGAGGCGCTCTCGGGGGTCTCCGCGCCTCGCGAAGCCGCGGCCGCGGCTCCCGCGGCGAAGAGGCGCTGGCTCACGCCCACCCTGATCGCCGCGGCCGTCGCTCTCGCCGCGGGGCTTGCCGCCGGCTTCCTCTACGGGAAGAAAGCGGGCTACGTTGCGCCCCCGAGCTATCAGCAGCTGACCTTCCGCCGCGGCGAGCTCTTCTCGGCACGCTTCGCGCCGGACGGGCAGACCGTGATCTACGCCGCGGCCTGGGACGGAAAGCCCGTCGAGATCTTCGCCACACGCACCGACCGTCCCGAGTCGCGCGTCTTCGGCCTGTCCGGAGCGGACCTGCTGGCGATCTCCCGCACCGGCGAGATGCTCGTCTCGCTCGGCCGCCACGTCGAGGAGCCCTTCGTCCGGAGCGGAACGCTCGCCCAGATCGGCGTGTCGGGCGGTGTCGCCCCGCGCGAGCTCTCCAACGACGTGCAGTGGGCCGACTGGGCTTCGGACGGCTCGGCGATCGCGGTCGTCCGGGACGTCAATCTGCGGAGCCGCCTCGAGTACCCCCTCGGCCGGGTGCTCTACGAGACGGTCGGTTGGATGAGCCACCCGAGGATCTCACCGGATGGGGCGTCCGTGGCGTTCCTCGAGCATTCCCTGCGGCGCGACGACGGCGGAACGGTCGGTTTGGTCGACCGCGACGGGAAGAAGCGCACGATCTCCGGCACCTTCGCCTCGGAGTTCGGCCTGGCCTGGTCGCCGGACGGCCGCGAGGTCTGGATGACCGGCTCGAAGGCCGGAGCCAACCGCGCTCTCCACGCGGTCTCGCTCGCGGGAAGGGAGCGCCTGCTCGCCCGAGTCACGCAGAGCCTCACGCTCCAGGACGTCTCCCGGGACGGCCGGGTGCTCATGGCCCACGACGTGATCCGGATCGGCGTCAAGGCGAGGGTTGCGGGCGAGGAGCAGGAGCGCGAGCTGTCGTGGCTCGACTGGTCGGCCCTCTTCGACGTTTCGAAAGACGGGAGACGGATCCTGATCTCGGAGACGGGCGAGGGCTCGAGCCCCGGGTACGACTGCTACATTCGCGGGACGGACGGTTCGCCGCCGGTCCGGCTGGGCGAAGGCGTGGGGCTCGCTCTTTCTCCCGACGGCGCCTGGGTCGTGGCGCACACCGCGAGGGCCGAGAAGCCGCAGCTGTGGCTCTATCCCACCGCAGCGGGCGAGAAGAGGCTGCTTCCCACGGGGGACCTGTCGGTCCAGTCCGCGGCCGACTGGCTTCCGGACGGCAGGCGAATCGTCTTCACGGGAAACGAGCCGGGGCGCGGAATCCGCCTCTACCTGATCGACACGGCGGCCGGCGCACCGCGGGCGATCACGCCGGAAGGTTACCGTTCCTTCTCCAGGACCGTCTCGCCGGACGGACGGTTCATCCTCGCCGTCGGCCCCGACCGCAAGCGCTACCTCTACCCGCTCGAAGGCGGCGAGCCGACGCCGGTCCCGGGACTCTCCTCCGACGAGACGCCTGCCGGCTGGAGCGCCGACGGCCGCTTCCTCTACGTCTATCGCAGGCGTGACATCCCCTCCCGGGTCTCGCGCCTGGAGCTCGCGACCGGCCGGAGAGAGTTCTGGAAGGAGCTGATGCCCGCCGACGGCTCCGGAATCGTGGACATCGGGCCCGTGATCCCGACACCCGAAAGCGACGCCTACGTCTACGGATACTCCCGCACACTCTCCGACCTGTACCTCGTCCACGGCGTGAAGTAGTCTTTCAGCCCGCGATGTCACTCTCCGCCGGAACGAAGCTCGGTCCCTATGAGATCGCGGCGCCTCTGGGCGCGGGCGGCATGGGGGAGGTCTACCGGGCGCGCGACGAACGGTTGAAGCGCGACGTCGCGGTCAAGGTGCTGCCGGCCGAGCTCGCGACCGACGCCGAGCGGCGCGCGCGCTTCGAGCGGGAGGCGCGAGCGGCCTCGGCGCTCTCCCACCCCAACATCCTGACGATCTACGACATCGGCTTGGCGGATTCGACGGTCTACATCGCGATGGAGCTGGTCGAGGGCTCGACCTTGAAGGACCTCACGGCTTCGGGGCCCTTGCCGACCAGGAAGATGCTGGATCTGGCGGTGCAGATCGCCGACGGCCTGGCAGCGGCGCACGCGGCGGGGATCGTGCACAGGGACCTGAAGCCGCAGAACGTCATGGTGTCCAAGCACGGTTTCGCGAAGATCCTCGACTTCGGTCTGGCCAAGCTTGTCACGCCGGACGAGCAGGAGCTCTCCGGGGTCCAGACCGCGGTGGACGCGACGCGCCCCGGCATGGTCATGGGGACGGTCGGCTACATGTCTCCGGAGCAGGCGGCGGGCCGGTCCGTGGACTTCCGCTCCGACCAGTTCTCCTTCGGCTCGATCCTGTACGAGCTTGCCACCGGCAAGCGCGCCTTCGAGCGCGGCACGACGGCCGAGACGCTGACGGCGATCATCCGGGATGAGCCCGCGCCGGTGGCTCAGCTGAATCCCAGGGTCCCGGCGCCGATCCACTGGCTCCTCGAGCGCTGTCTCTCGAAGGATGCGGAGGATCGCTTCGGGACGACCAGGGATCTCGCGCGCGATCTCGCCGCGATCCGCGACCACCTCTCCGACGCGCCCCTGACCGGGGACCTCTCGGCCGAGGTCGCCGCCGCCGCGCCAAAGCGCCGCGTCTGGCCGGCCCTGGCCGGAATCGCCCTGCTCGCCGTCGGGCTCGGCGCGGGGCTTCTGGCCGGGCGCCGGCTCTGGTTCACACCGCTGCCCTCCTTCCACCAGCTGACCTTCCGGCGCGGCGAGGTGGGAGGCGCGCGCTTCGCCCCGGACGGCCAGACGATCCTGTACTCCGCGGCCTGGGACGGCCGGCCCATGGAGATCTTCTCGACGCGCACGGACAGCTCCGAGTCGCGCCCTTTCGGGCTTTCGGACGCCGAGGTCCTCGCCATCTCGCGCACCGGAGAGCTCGCCGTGTCGCTCCACCGGCGGCTGATGAGCGGATTCACGAGGACCGGGACGCTCGCGCAGACGGGCCTGGCGGGCGGCGGAGCGACGCGGGACGTTCTGGAGGACGTCCATTGGGCCGACTGGGCGCCTGAGGGACAGAGCCTCGCCGTCGTGCGCGACGTCGGGGCGCGCAACCGGCTGGAGTTTCCGATCGGCAAGGTGCTCTACGAGACGACCGGCTGGGTCAGCCACCCCCGGGTCTCGCCGAAGGGAGACCTCGTCGCGTTCCTCGATCATCCGGTCGTGGGGGACGACGGAGGAACCGTGGCGATCGTGGATCGCTCCGGAAAGAAGAAGACCCTGACGGATCTCTTCGCCACCCAGGCGGGGCTTGCCTGGTCGCCGGACGGCGAGATCTGGTTCACGGCGGCCCCCGTCGGAAACAATCGAGCGCTCTACAGCGTGACGCCCTCCGGCCGGACACTGCTTCGAGCCCGCGTCACGGGCAACCTGACGATCCAGGACATCTTCCGCGACGGCCGGCTCCTGATGACCCAGGCGATCGAGCGTCAGGGCATGATCGCGCTCCCACCGGGAGAGCAGAAGGAGCGGGACATCTCCTGGCTCGACTGGTCGAGCGGAACGGACCTGAGTCCCGACGGGAAAACCGTCCTCTTCACGGAGTCGGGCTCGGGCGGAGGCGAGGGCTACTCGGTCTACCTGCGCAAGACCGACGGCTCGCCGGCAGTGCGCCTGGGCGAGGGCAGCACCCTGGGACTCTCGCCCGACGGCAAATGGGCGCTGGCGATCCGGGACCTCACCTCCGACCCGCAGATGGTGCTCTACCCGACCGGCGCCGGGGAGCCGCGGCCGCTGCCGAAGAACGGGCTCCGGGTCCAGAACGCGAACTGGGTTCCGGACGGCAGACGCATCCTGTTCGAAGCCGCCGAGCCGGGGCACGGCGCGCGGCTCTTCCTGCTGGATCTGGAGAGCGGGAAGTCCCGCCCCCTGACGCCGGAAGGCTACCGTCTCTCCGCGGCTTCCGTTTCTCCCGACTCGAAGTCGGCCATCCTCCTGGGTCCGGACCGGCGCGTCTACCTCTATCCCATGGAGGGAGGCGAGCCGACGGCGCTTTCGGCCATCGGCCCGCTCGACCGCGTCGTGGGGTGGAGCGCGGACGGGCGGGTCAACCTGTTGCGGCTGGCGGAGCTGCCGGCCCGGGTCTCGCGGCTCGATGTCGAGACCGGACGTGTCGAGGCATTGAAGCAGATCGTGCCCGCCGACGCGGCCGGCGTGAGCGGCGTCGGACGCGTCTGCCTGACCCCGGACGGCGCCGCCTACGTCTACAGCTACACGCGCGTTCTCTCGGACCTCTACGTGGTGGACGGGCTCAAGTAGCCGACTCGGGCTCGAGATCCATCGCGGCGCGGAGGCCCAGACCGATCTCCTTCAAAAGAAGCGGCGTCAACAGGCCGAGCCGTTTCTCGAGATTCGCGCGATCGATCGTCGTCACCTGGTGGCAGAGGGCGACACTCGGGCGGTTCAGCCCACCGGCGCCAACCGGCAGCGGGACAGCGGTGGGGCCCCGACGCGCCCGGGACGTGGAGGTCGAGATCGGAACCACGATCACCGAGCGCCACCCGGCGATTCGGTTGAAGGCGTTGTGCGAAACGACCAGAGCCAGCCGGCGCCCCTTCTGCTCCGAGCCAAATCGCGGCAGGATGTTCGCCCAGTAGACTTCGCCTCGTCGCACGTCTCACTTCTCCAGGTGAATCCAGGAGTCGATTCCGGCGCTCTCGAGCGGCTCGTCGAGGTCGGCCTTGGTTCCCGCGTGCTCCGCCGCGTAGGAGGCGATCGCTTCCGAGATCTCCATCCGCCGGACCTGACGCAGCCACGCTTCGATCGCGCGGCGGGCGACGGCCGTCGCCGGCCGGCCTTGCCTGCGCGCCTGCTCCCGAAGCTTCTCGTAGAGCTCTTCGGGAAGGGGGAGGTGGAAATGGCGCATCGCAGCAGATTTCATGACGAAAAATTGACATGAAATCATGCCACTGTCAAGCCGCCCCGGCTCCTCCGCCATAGAATCCGGATCCCGATGGGTGCCGTCGTCCCGAAGGACGTGATGCTGGTGGGCTCGGAGCTCGCGGTCGTCTGGGAAGACGGGCGCGAGGACTACATTCCGCTCGAGAAGCTGCGGCGCAACTGCCCCTGCGCGATGTGCAAGGGGGAGCGCGACATCCTCGGCAACCTGTACCGCGGCCCGAAGCGCCCGCTCACCGAGCGTTCCTTCCAGGCCGTCGCGCACCGGCGCGTCGGGGGCTACGCGCTCCAGATCGACTGGGCCGACGGCCACAACGATGGGATCTACTCCTGGGACACCCTCCGCGAGCTGGCCGGCGGGGTCGATGGGGGCAGGTCTTGAATCCTTCCTCTGCCTGACAGACCCCATGGCGGAGAGGGGGGGATTCGAACCCCCGGTACGTTTTGCGTACACACGCTTTCCAAGCGTGCTCCTTAAGCCACTC
>JBOGJK010000209.1:0-2869 GCA_050745345.1 Thermoanaerobaculia bacterium | reverse complement strand
TCCACCGCTCCCGGCTCGACGCAGACCGGGCCATCGGCCAGCGCGGCAAGCTCCCGGATGGCGCGCCGGTACTCGAGGCCCGCGGCCTCGGCGGAGCCGGGCGAAAGCCACACGCCGTCGAGCAGGCCCCAGTCTCGGGCCTTCCGGGCCTCCTCGGGGCTGGCGCTGTCGAGGAAAAAACGCATTGGGGCGCGGATTGTATTACGAGGGGATCGAGCGGAGAGCGGCGCAGAGCCACACCGTCACCCCCTGCCCCCCTCCCGACGAGAGGGGGTCGGGGCTACTCGGTGTGTTCGGCGACAGCGCGGACCCAGGAGAGGTCGGGGATCGGCTGCTCGCGCCCCCAGAGCCTCACAAAGCCCGATCCGGCCGGCCCGCCGAAGCTCTTGACCCAGGCGCTTGCGAGGCCCCATTCATCGATCGCGAGCGCCGTCGAGACCTGCTCGCGGGGCACCGCCCAGCCGGACAGATGCCACTCGGGCAGGCCCCAGCGGAGCCCTTCCGGGGTCGCGGTCGACCCCATCCCGTCGAAGCTGCCAGCCTCTTGAGCGACCTCGAGCAAGCTCGTCGAGCGCGCGGGCTCGAATCGAACCGGACGGCCGGTCTTGGCGTCGAGCTCGAGGCCGCCGGCAGGAAGACCTAACCAGACCATCCTGCCTCCGGCCGCCAGGTACCTGCGCAACGGGTTCTGCGCCGCGGCTCCGGCAGTGGCCGCCGCGGGCAGCGTGTCGCCGGCGACGACGACGACCGACCGCGGGGCCTGCGCCGTGTCCGCGAGCGTTGCCGAGAGCCCGTCGTCGTCCAGCAGCTCGTAGCCTTCTTCCCGAAAGTAGTCCCGAACGGCGAGGTCTCCTTTGAACCACTTCTGCCGGCCGACATCCTTCCAGTAGACGGCACGCCGGGTGCGGGCGCCCGGCCGCTCGGCCCCTGTCGCCAGGGCGTACAGGATGCCGTCGTCGCTGCCGAAGTAGACGACGCCGTCGGCGACCGCAGGGGAGGAGATCACCGCGCCGCCGGTGCGGAACCGCCAGCGTTCCCGTCCCGTCCGGGCATCGAGGGCGAAGAGATGCCCATCCTCACAGCCGAAGTAGAGCTGGCCGTCTGCGAGCGCGCCCGAGGAGAGGACGTTGTCGGGCGTCTGGAACCTCCAGATCTCCTCGCCGGTGCCCGCACGCACCGCGTTGAAGAAGTGGCCGTCGGAGCTGCCGACGAACACGAGATCGTCGGCGAGCGCGGGGGAGCCGAGCACCCAGCTGATCTCGGGAGCGCCCTCCATGGAGTCCACCCGGTGGCCGAAGCGCCAGCGCTCCCTGCCGGTCGCGCGGTCCACGGCATAGAGGCGCGCGTCGCGGCTGCCGATGTAGACCAGCCCCTCGGCGACGGCCGGAGAGGAGACGACGGACGTCCGGTCGAAGCCCGCCTTCTTCGAGTCGATCGCGACCCCCTCGGTGTCGAAGGCCCAGAGACGCTTGCCGCTCTCCGCGTCGGCGGCGTAGAGCCGTCCGTCCATGCTGCCCACGTAGACGACACCGTCGGTTACGGCGGGGGAGGAGCGCACGCGCCCCTCTGTCGGGAGACGCCAGATTTCGCGCCCCGTTGCCGCCTCGAGCGCGTAGAGGTTGCCGTCGCCGGCGCCGACGTAGACCCGTTGCCCCTCGATCGCCGGCGAGGAGAGCCAGAAGTCCCAGCCCCATGGGAAGGGGCGCTCGGCTCCCGTCTGGAAGCGCCAGGCAACGCGGCCCGAGGCGACGTCGAGCGCCGTAACGTCGCGCCCCCGGCTCGTCGCGAAGACCAGGCCGCCCGAAACGGCCGGCGTCGATTGGACGGCTCCCGAAAGTTTCGCGCGCCAGCGCTCGCGCCCGCTCGACGCCTCGAGCGCGTAGAGGTTGCCGTCGCCGCTTCCGAACAGGACGAGGCCTCCCGCCAGGACGGGCGAGCCCCGCAGGGGCCCCTTGGTCGGGAACTTCCACTGGACGCCGGAGAGCGCCGGCCCCGCGGAGGCCCGGTAGACGCCTCGGTGACGCGCGTCCCCGCGAAACATCGCGGGTCCGGCCGAGGACTCGGCAGACAGTACGGGCTGCGCCGCGGCGGCGGCCGCCAGCGCCATCCCCGCCGCCTGGAACCGGAAGCGTCGCTGTGCCCGGAGGCCCACGCGCAATTGCTACGGCGCGCGGCCTCCGGGGTTTCCTCTGGAGCCTCGAAAGCGGCCTCCGGTCCCGGCGCGAAGACCGGCCGGCCCGGGGCTATCCCTCCTCTTCGTCTCCGAGGAAAGGGGCCCCCGACCTGTCGCCCTTCGACTTCGGCCCCGAAGGCCTCGCCTCGGCCGTCGGCAGCGCGGTCTGCGGCTCCTCCTCGCCCTCGTCGGTCTCGGCGAGCTTGGCGACCGCGACCACACGGTCTCCCGGGTCGAGGTTGATCAGGCGCACGCCCTGGACGGGGCGCCCGGTCTCCCGGATGTCCTTGACCTTGATGCGGATGAGCATCCCGCTCTGCGTGATCAAGAGCAGCTGGTCGGCGTCGGTCACCGACTTGATCCCGACGACCGGGCCGTTCTTCTCGGTCACCTTGATGTTGATGACCCCGGAGCCCCCGCGCCCCTGGAAGCGGTACTCGGAGACCTCCGAGCGCTTGCCGTAGCCGTTCTCGGTGACCGAGAGCAGGTGCGCTTTCTCGTTGACGACGTCCATCTCGACGACCTCGTCGTCCTTCCTCTTCAAGCTCACGCCGATCACGCCGGTCGTGTCGCGGCCCATGGCGCGCACATCCTTCTCGGAGAAGCGGATCCCCTGGCCCTGCCGCGTGCCGATGAAGATCTGGTCCTCGCCGCCCGTGATGCGCACCGAGAGGAGCGAGTCGCCCTCCTCGAGGT
>JBOGJK010000208.1:0-6610 GCA_050745345.1 Thermoanaerobaculia bacterium | reverse complement strand
GGCGATCCGGTGCGCGGGAAGGCGCTGCTCGAGGCCCGCGGGTGCCTCGGCTGCCACATGGTGGACCCCAATGCCTCGCGGGATCTCGTCGGGACGTACCGGCAATTCGGGCCGAACCTGGCTGGCGTGGGCTCCAAGGCCTCCCGCGACTGGATCTACGGCTGGATTCTGGACCCGCGGGCCTGGAGTCCGGAGACGAAGATGCCGAACCTGCGGCTCTCGCGGGAGGACGCGCTCGACATCACGGAATACCTGTCGACCCTGAAGGCCCCGCCCGGCTTCGACGCGGTTCCGCTGCCGAAGACCGAGCCTGCGACCCTCGACCGCATCGCCCTCTATTTCCAGATGGCCACGAAGACCGTCTTCGACGCGAAGGCGGAGCTCCAGAAAATGGATGTGCACGCCAAGGAGGTTTACGCGGGCGAGAAGCTCATCCTGCACTACGGCTGCTTCGCCTGCCACGCGATTCCGGGCTTCGAGGAGGCCAAGCCGATCGGCACGGAGCTGACCGAGGAGGGCTCCAAGGCGGTCCATCGGCTCGACTTCGGGTTCGTGCACCTGCCGCACACGCGGCAGGACTGGTTCCGGTCGAAGCTCTCGAACACCCGCCTCTTCGACCGGGACCGGGCCCGCGGCTGGGAGGAAAAGCTGCGGATGCCGTTCTTCCGCTTCTCCCCACGCGAGCTCGATTACGTCACGACGGCGGTTCTCGGCTTCCAGAAGCTCAACGCCTCCTCCGCCGCGAAGAAGGAGCTCAACGCCGACGAGGTGGCCCTCGAGCGCGGCCGGCGCATCGTCAAGAACCACAACTGCCAGGGATGCCACATCATCGAGGGTTTCGGCGGCTCCTACCGGTCGCTCGTCTCGGAGCCCTCGCTCGCCCCGCCGATCATCCAGGGGGAGGGGGCCAAGGTGCAGAGCAACTGGCTCTTCACTTTTCTCTCGGCGCCCAAGACCGGCCAGATCCGGCCCTGGCTCGAAGTGCACATGCCGACCTTCGGTTTCACGGCCGAAGAGCTCAACGACCTGACCCGCTACTTCGCGGTGCTCGACCGCGCCCGCTACCCCTTCGACGCGGGGGACTACGCGGCCGACGCGAAGAGCTGGGCGGCCGGCCGGAAGGTCTTCGAGCTGCTGAAGTGCAAGCAGTGCCACCCCTCGAGCGAGCGGGAGTTGAACGCGCCCGGTGTCGACCGGTCCACCCTCGCCCCGAACCTCCAGATGGCTTCCTCGCGCCTCCGGCACGACTGGATCAACGACTGGATCCGGCGCCCCGACGAGTGGATGCCGGGGACGCGCATGCCGACCAACTTCCCGGCGGGCGAGGACGGGAGGCGGATCTCGCCGCTGGCGGGAATGCTGGACGCCCCGGCTTTCGCCAAGGAACGCCTGGAGTTCGGGAGGATCGTGGGAGGCGACGAGGAGGCGAAGGCCTTCCTCTCGAGCCCCGACGCCGTGACCAAGGCGCTGCGCGACTACGTCTGGTCGATCGGCGTCAACGGCGGGACCGCTCCGGTGGGAGCGGCCGTCCCCCCCGGCCCCGCCACGGTCGAGGCATCGAAGCCCTCGCCGCCGGCGCGCCTCTCGGGGGCCGGACGCTAGCCCTTGCCGCTCGACGCCTCCGCCGTCTTCTTCTACACGAGCCTCGGGATCTCCGCCGCCGCGGTCGTGCTCTTCCTGTGGCTGATCCGCGAACCCCGGGGCCGGGAGACGGAAGACGGAAGACGGAAGACGAATGAGAATACGGGAAGGGATCGGAATGAGTAGTCGCGCGCGACGGCTCGTCTCCCGCCTCCCGTGTCCCGACTCACGCTCGTGACGAGCCGGCACCGCTGGCGTTTCGACGAGGTCTCCGACATCGGGGGGGCCGCGTCGAGCCTGCGCAACTACCTCGAGCAATCCGGCGTGCGCCGCTGCCTCGAGACTGCCGCGAGGGAGCGCCCCATCCGCGCCGCCGCCGACGTGGGCTGCGGCTACGGCCGATTGACCCCGGTGCTGACGGAATTCGCGCCGCGCGTCGCTGGCTTCGAGCGGGAGGAGACGCTGCTCGCCGAGGCCCGGCGCCTCCAGCCCGGTGTCGAGTGGATCTCCGTCAAGGACCTGGCGTCGCTTCCCGCCCCCGACGGCGCCTTCGACTTCGCGATGACCTTCACCGTGCTCCAGCACATCCCGGACGCCGCCGCCTGCCAGGTCGTCGCGGAGCTCCAGCGCGTTGCCCGCGGCGGGTTCCTGCTCCTCGTCGAGGAGACCGATCCCGCTCTCGGGGCGGAGTTGCCGCGGGACGTGCCGGGCGGAACCCGCGGGCGCCCGGTCGAGACCTGGGAGCAGTGGCTGGCGCCCTGGCGCCTGCGGCTCGCCTTCCCGCGCTCGATCGAGCCCGGCTACCCCCGCGCCGACGTCGGCACCTTCCTGCTCTTCGGAAGCTAGGGGTCAGGCATGTATTCGTGTATTATTTCGATCCGCTCCCCTCAGACCTCGTCGTCCCGGAGAGCTCTCCCGCATCGGCTTGCCCTTCGACCAGGCCGGCTCCCCGGCCGACGGCTCAGGACGCCAGGAGCTGCTCGATCCGCTTTCGCACTTCCGGGTCGTCCCACGACACGGCGCCCGGCACGCGCTCGAGGACGCGGCCGCTCCGGTTGACGATGTAGGTCTCGGGGTACTGCGCGGTCCCGAACCGCATTGCCGTCGCGGCCTCGGGGTCGATGTAGAAGGGGAGGCTGTTCGGGTTCTTCGCGGTGAACTGGTCGATCGTCTTCCAGTCCTTGTCGACCGAGATCGCGAAGAGCTCGATATCGTCCCGCCCCCGGTACTGCTCCCAGAAGCGCGAGAGCGCCGGGACTTCCTCGACGCAGGGCGGGCACCAGGTCGCCCAGAAGTGGATGATGAGGAGCTTTCCCTTCCGCTTCGAGAGGTCCGTCGTCTTGCCCGAGCGGTCGGCGATGGGAAGGCTCGGCGCGGCCGACAGGAACGCGAGGGAGCCCGAAGGGGAGGGGGGCGGCGACAGCGATCGGACCCACACCACACCCACGACGGCCATCGTCACCGCGAAGGCGAGGGTCAGGAGCGTCCGGGTCTTCACGCGGCAGTCTTCCGTCGCCCGACGGGACAGGCTTGCCGGACCAGACACTCGAGGCAGCGAGACTGCGCGGCGGAGGTCCGGCAGATGCCGAAGATCCCGATGCGGCAGAGGGCATAGTCGAACCGCACCGGGTCGCGCGGGTCGAAGCGCGCGAGGCGCCGGGTGATCTCGCGCGCGGCGGCCCAGTCGGCGGTCTTCCGGCGGGTCAGGCCGAGTCGCCGGGCCACCAGGTGGATGTGCGTGTCCGTCGGGATGATGAGGCGGTCGGTCGGGATGGCGGTCCAGAGCCCGAAGTCGAGCCGGTCCCGTCGCACCATCCAGCGCAGGTACAGGTTCCAGCGCTTGCAGGCGGAGCCGGAGGCCGGGTCGGGGAAGAAGAAGCGGACGGCGGAGTCTCCGGGGAGTCGGCGCCGGCCGAGCGCCGGCCGGTAGTCGAGCTGCAGGAGCCTGCTCGAGACCCGGGAGAGCAGCCCCGCCACGTCCGGCTCTTCCGGCCGGTGCTCCGATTCGAAGAACGCCCGAACGGAGCCGGACGCGCCCCGGGCGCGCGAGATCGCGTAGAAAAGCGCCGCCGCGTCGCCGGCGCCGTGGAAACGGTGGCGGAAGCCGGACAGCCGCTCGCGCGCGAAACGGGAGAAGTCGCCAATCGCGTCGAGTTCTCGCGCCGGGCGCGGCCCGAGGGTGTCGAGCAGTTGCGAGACGTTCGCGCGGATCGTCTCCACGCGGCCGTACGCGAATGCCGAAGCGATCCAGCCGGCCACCTCCAGGTCCTCGGGCTCGCGGTAGCGGCGTACGAGGCCGATCGGGTCGCTTCCGGCGGTCTCCGGCCCGTAGGTCCGGTAGAGCTGTTCGAGCCGGGCGGCGAGCAGATGTTCGCGGGGCGAAAGCTTCACGCCCGAATTCTGCCATGATTGGGAGGATGAGTCGGCGCACGGCGGAGAAAGCCGTTCTGGTGGGGATCGCCTCGCGCGCGGTGCCGCGCGGCGTGGCGGAAGAACACCTGGATGAGCTCGAGCGGCTTCTCGACACGGCGGGAGGGGTCGCGGTGGCCCGCTTCGTCAAGGAGCGGTCCGCTCCGGACCCCGCGACCTTGGTCGGACGGGGCTCGGTCGAGCAGATTGGCGCCGCGGCGCAAGCGCAGGGCGCGCCCCTGGTCGTCTTCGACGACGAGCTCACTCCCGCCCAGACGCGCAACCTCGAGCGGGCCTGGGAGGGAGTGCGGGTGCTCGACCGGCCGGGCCTGATCCTCGACGTCTTCGCGCTGCACGCGCGGACGCGGGAAGCGCGCACGCAGGTCGAGCTCGCCCGGCTCCAGTACCTGCTGCCGCGCCTGGCGGGCCGCTACAAGGCGCTCTCCGGGCTGCGGGGCGGCATCGGCGCGCGGGGCGGCGCGGGGGAACAGAAGCTGGAGCTGGACCGCCGCAAGATCCGCGACCGGATCGCCCGGCTGCGGCAGGACCTCGAGAAGATCGAGACGGCGCGGCAGGTGCGGCGGCGCGGGCGCAAGCGTTACTTTCAGGTGGCCATCGCCGGATACACCAATGCCGGGAAGACGACGCTCTTCAACCGCCTGGCGCGTCAGACGGAGTACACGGCGGACCAGCTCTTCGCGACACTCGACTCCCGAGCGGCGCGGGCCGTCTCGGCGAAGCTGCGCGACACGGTCTTCCTCGACACGATTGGCTTCGTGCGCAAGCTTCCGCCGGACCTCGTCGCTTCGTTCCGCTCGACGCTGGCCGAGATCCGTGATGCGGATCTGGTGCTGCACGTGCTCGACGCCTCCTCGCCGCGCGTGGACGAGGAGCGGTGCGTGGCCTCGGAGGTCCTGGCCTCCCTCGGCGTGCCCGAGCAACGGATCCTGTCGGTCTGGAACAAGCGGGACCTGCCGGGAGCGTTCGGCCCCTCCAGTGCCGTGCGCGTATCGGCCCGAACGGGGGCAGGCATCGAAGAGCTCGAGCGGCAGATCGCGCGGCGGGCTCATCCGGAGCCGGACCGGCTGCGGTTGCGCATCCCCTATCGGGACGGGCGCGCGATCGCCAGCGTTCGCGCCCGTCTTCGAATCCTGGTCGAGGAGGACCAGGGGGACCACCTGCTGATGACGGTCGCGGGGGAGAGGCAACGCCTCGGGGCGGCGAGCCGCTACCTCATCGAGGAGCCGGCCGTAGGCGTTGCGATCGCCGGCGCGTGAGGGACCCGAGCCAGCCAGAAAGACAACGGGGGAAGCCTTTCGGCTTCCCCCGTTGCCGGAACTCCCATGCCGGCACTCTCAATTGTCGTAAGGTAGTATCAAGGCGCATACCAAGGGTCTCTCGGGGGTCGGATCTTTACGGTTCAAGGGGTTGCGCTCGGCCGTTCCACCTCGGGCGGCAAACTGAGGCAGCTTCGGGAACCCGATAACGACAAATTTTGTCGGGCGGGGCAGTTGGGGGAGAGTCAATGCGATCAGTGCGGGTGGCGGCTCTGTTCGCCGGGCTCTGTGTCGTGGCGAGCCTCGGATGCGGAAAGAAGGGCCATTCCGGGGCGGGTCACGCCGCGGCGGTTACACCTGCTCCCCCGCCCCCCACCCCCGACAACACGCCGGTCGCCTCGCTGCGCACACCGGCGGGCTGGCTGCTCCTGAAGACGGAGCCCCCGGCCCCGACACCCGCTCCCGCCGCCTCTCCCGCCTCCAATCCGAGCCCGTGACCGAGGACCCGCGCAAAGAGCCCGAAAGCGAGCGCCCTCCCCCGGCGCGGGAGGAGAAGCGGCCCGAGCGGGTCTGTCCCAACTGCGGAGCGACCCTCGCCGAGCGACAGTGCAGGCTGCTCTGCCCCGACCCGGCCTGCGGCTACTACATGTCCTGCTCCGACTTCTATTGATTCGCGACGTGCCGCTCGCGCCCGCTACCGCGCAGCGGGCGCGACGCCCGGAGGCGGCGGAACTCGGCATAAAGTTCCGGGCCATGGAACAGAGAAACGTCGAGATCGTCATCGGGAGACTCGCCGACGAGCAATTCCGGCGCCGGCTCGGGCGCGAACCGCAGGCCTCGCCGGACGGCCTGATCGCCGAAGGGATGATGCGCAACCGAGTCGAGCGCCGGGATCTCGCTTCGCGCCGGGGGGCTCGAGCCGCTCGCCCGGTCCCGGGACCGCCTGCTCCAGAAGGCGGCCCTTCATCCTCCGCGAGAGGAGCCGGCCGACGGGTCGGGGAGGGCCTCGTGATGCGCAGGGCCGCCGCGTGGCTCGCCGGTCCCCTGCTGGCAGCCTCCCTGTCGCGCCCGGTGTGCGGCCAGCCGGCCGCCGCCGGAGGTCCGCCGCTCCTGACGCTCGAGGCCGCTGTGGCCGCGGCGCTCCAGAGCAACCGGCTCGTCGCCAACGCCTCCCTGGAGGTCGAGAAGGCCGCCGACGAAACGGCGATGGTCAGAAGCCAGCGACTCCCCAACCTCACCCTGGGAGCCCTCGGGACGCAGCTTCTCGCCCCGTTCACCTTCACCCTCGAGCAAGGCCTTCTCGGCACGTACCCCGGGATCGGCCCGGTCCCGGCCCAGGACAC
>JBOGJK010000207.1:0-4184 GCA_050745345.1 Thermoanaerobaculia bacterium | reverse complement strand
CATGTACGCCGCAGTCCCCATGATGACCCCCGCCGCCGTCGCCCGCGCCGTCAGCGTCGGCGAGCGCGTCGCGGAGGGCGCCGAGCCGCCGGCCCCGTCTGCCTCGAAGATCTTTGCGAGGCCGACGTCCAGGAGCTTGACTCGTCCGTCGGGCGACGTCTTCACGTTCGCCGGCTTGAGGTCCCGGTGGACGATCCCCTTCTCGTGCGCCGCCTCCAGGGCCTCGGCGATCTGCTTCGCGATCGAAAGAGATTCTTCGAGCGCAAGCGCGCCGGAGGCGAGGCGCTGGCCCAGGTCTTCCCCCTCGACGAGCTCCATGACGAGCAGATGGCGACCGGAGACTTCTTCGAAGGAGTAGACGGCCGCGATGCCGGGGTGGTTCAGCGCCGCCAGCGATTTCGCTTCTCTCTCGAAGCGGGCCACGCGGTCTCGGTCTTCGAAGAACTCCTCTGGCAGGACCTTGAGGGCCACGTCGCGCCCGAGCTTCGTGTCTGTCGCGCGGTACACCTTGCCCATCCCGCCCGCGCCGATCGCGGCGGTGATCCGGTAGTGGGCGAGGGTGTCGCCGATCAGCCTGAACCTCCTCGGAACCGGCATGCTCCGGCTCCAATTCCGCGTTTGAGCATGGCAGCCGCGATTCTAGTCCTCCGGAGCCGCGGCGGGCGCGACGCCTGGCTTGTGTCCCCCGCGACAGACGATCGCGGATGGCGGGCGCAGCCGCGACCGGGGGCCCCGGGCGATATGGCTATAATATAGCCAGAATGAGATACGAGATCCTTCTTGCACCCCAGGCGGTGGAGGATCTCAGGAGGCTTCGGGCGAACGTTCGGTCTCAGGTTCGAGATTCGTTGGAATTGCATCTGAGGCACCAGCCCCAGAAGCAATCGCGAACCCGTATCAAGCGGTTGAAGGGCATCACGAGACCTCAATATCGGCTTCGAGTCGGTGAGGTTCGAGTTTTCTACGATGTGAGCGAAACCTCGGTAGAGGTCCTCGCGATCCTGGGAAAGAAGGAGGTGTCGGAATGGTTAGAGCGGCGCGGAAGACGCGGATGAAGAGAGTCGCCCTCTCGGAGGTGAAAGACGACCTGTCCAAATTCCTCAGGCTCGCCGAAGTCGACGAGATCGTCATCACGCGCCACGGCAAGCCGGCCGGCGTCCTGATCGGGTTCCAATCAGAGGATGATTGGCTCGACTACCGCCTCGAGAACGACCCGCGCTTTCTCGCGCGGATCGAGACGGCGCGTCGCGACCTGAAAGTCGGGCGAGGCGTGAGGATCGAAGATTTGCAGGACTGACCCTCGCCCGTCCCACCGACGCCGATCGCGGCGGTGATCCGGTAGTGGGCGAGGTGCGCAGGGCCGGCTCACTTCGAGCCTCGGAAAGGCCGCGCCCAGTTCTGGACGACGCTCACCGCGTACGCTTTCTCGCTGAGGGTGCGGATCACCACGAAGCGCTTCCCGTCGGCCGCGACGTCGAAACGGCGACGGTAGTTGTATGGGTCGGACAGCCTCGCATTGACGGCTTCCCCGGAAAAGAGCGGCCGGGGAGCGCCCACCCGCAGCGCGGGCTGTCGCTCGATCGCCACCGCCATGAGCCTGTTGCTCTCGACGTAGAAGAGCTCGTCCCCTCGCGGGCTCCAGACCGGGCCCGAGCTCGTGCCGTTGACCGACATCTGCACTCGCCCCTCGCCCGAGGGAAACCGGGCCAGGTAGACGTTTCCGGCCTCCAACATGGAGTTCGCAGCGTAGAAGGCCGCCAGGCTTCCATCAGCGGAGAGGACCGCCGTCGACTCCACGCCCGGTGTCCTCAGGAAGGCCTTCGGCTCCGAGTTCGGCGCCGGCGGCGACACGTAGAGGCTGTCGGGGCCGGTCTCCGGATCGAGGACGATGTAGCTCAGGACCTTGCCGTCTCGGGACCAGTTCGCCAGCCACTTCTCGTGGGGCCCGGTCACCAGTGGCCGGGGCTCGCCCGAGCCGTCGGCCGGCATGACGAAGATGTCGGCCCCCCCGCTGCGGCTCGAGCTGAAGGCCAGGCGTTCTCCGTCGGGGGACCAGGCGGGGTCGAAGTCGAACGCGGGGTCGGCGGTCAGGCGCGTCTTGAGCGCACGCCGGACGTCGTGCACCCAGATGTCCACGTTGCCGGCCTCCTCACCTGCCACCGCCACCCGACTTGCGTCCGGCGAAAGGTGCGGAACCCTGATCCACTCCTGCGGCTGGCCGATCGCCTCCCCGACCCGACCACCGCGATCGACCCACACCAGCTGCTGACGGCTCTCTCCCGTGATCCGGAGGTAGAGGAGCGTTTCGTCGGCGGCCACGCTGGGGAGGGCACCGTCCGCCGCCACCAGGAATGGCTCGCCCAGGACCTTGCGCCTCGCCGCGTCGAACGGGACCGCCCAGATGCCCTTGCTCACGGGAAGTCCACGCTGATAAAGGATGTGGCCTGAGCGGGAGTAGGCGGGAGAGGCCAGCACCTCACCCGGGTGGCGGACGAGTGTGGTCTCACCCCCCGAGCCCAGTAGGACGAGGGCCCCGACGCCCTCGGTCGTCGTCGCGACCGCGAGGAGCGACTTGCCATCGGGCAGAACGTGGGGATAGATGAGGCCTTCCCCGCCCCTCGCGGGCCCCGTCCATTTCTTCAGGGAGCCGCCCCGCGCTGGGACCGCCCACAACGTGCCTTTATCCCAGCGGGATTGACCGGCCAGGGCCAGAACGATCTCGTCCGACGGGGTCCACGTGGCGCCGTAGACCACTGCCCCGGGGATGGCGGAAATCTGTCTGCTGGGTCCTCCCTGCACCGACGAGATCCAGAGGGTACCCACCTCGACCGAGGCGTTCTTGAAGTAGCCGACCTGCTGGCTGTCCGGCGACCAGAACGGCTGATCGGCCAACTCGGTCGAGGGCAGCGGCTTCAATTCCTGGCTGTCCAGGCTCCGGACCCACAGCCGGCCATCGCGCGTGAAGGCGACCCTCGTTCCGTCGGGGGAGATCACCGGGCCGTTGAAGGTGTCGATGGAGGTGACCCCCGTGAGGCTGGGCACAACGGGGAGCTCGAACTTGCGTACCGGCGGCTCGGGCGCGCCGGGCTTCAGTCCCCACGCCGTCCATCCCGCGACGGCTGCGGTCAAGAGCAGGCTGCCGGCCCACCAAAGCGCGCGCCGACGCGGCATCGCGGGCGTCGCGGCCCCATCGGCCCGCTCGTCCGCACCCCCTTGCAGCGCCTCGCCGAGCGCGACGCGCGCCTCGCCGATGTCGCGCAGCCGCTGCTTCGCGTCGCGCTCGAGGCAGCGCTCCAGCAGGCGCCGGAGCCGCGCCGGCGTCGCGGCGGGCAGCTTTGCCCAGTCGATGTCGCGCGTGAGCACGGCGGCGAGCGTGTCGCTCACGGTCTCGCCGGAGAAGAGACGCTGACCCGTCAGCATCTCGAACACGACAACACCGAAGGCCCAGATGTCCGTCCGCTTGTCGACGCTCTTGCCGCGCGCCTGCTCGGGGCTCATGTAGGCCGCCGTGCCGATCACGACTCCGGCCTGTGTCGCCGCCGCCGTCAGCGTCGGCGAATGGGAGACATCGGGCGACGAGGCGTCCCCCGTCAGCGCCTTGGCCAGGCCAAAATCCAGGACCTTGACTTTCCCCTCCGGCGTGAGCTTCACGTTGGCCGGCTTTAAGTCTCGGTGCACGATCCCCTTCTCGTGCGCCGCCTCGAGCGCCTCGGCAAGCTGCCGCGCGACCTCGAGAGCCTCCTCGACGGGAAGAGGACCACCAGCCAGCCGCTCGGCCAGCGTCTCGCCGGGGACAAGCTCCATCACCAGCCCCTCGACGCCCCTCGATTCCTCCAGACCGTAGATCGCCGCGATGTGCGGGTGGTTCAAGGCCGCCAGGACCTGCGCCTCGCGCCGGAAGCGCGCAAGCCGCTCCGTGTCGGCAGCAAACGCCTCCGGCAGGACCTTGATCGCCACTTCGCGCCCGAGCTTTGTGTCCCGCGCCTTCCACACCTCCCCCATCCCTCCAACGCCGAGCGGCGCCAAGATTTCGTAAGGCCCGAGCCGTGTTCCAGCCGCGAGCGTCATTCCGGTGCGGACCCGGGAGCGACCTCAAAGCCGAACTGACGGAAGTGGCGATCGAGAGTGAGCGCCACACGGAGCTCTGCATGCTTCATCACCACGAAACTCGTGCAGTCCGTAAA
>JBOGJK010000206.1:0-2768 GCA_050745345.1 Thermoanaerobaculia bacterium | reverse complement strand
GTCTCGAGCCGCGTGCGCTCTTCTTCGATGCGTTGCGGATCGCCGGGCGGGCGAAACTCGGCGGCGAGGTCGTCGATCGGGATCTTCACCGGGAACCCGACCGGGATCGCGCGGACGTCCTCGATGGAGCTGCGGGCCGCGATCTCGGCCGCCTTCTCGTTGACGTCCTCGGCGTGGACGCGCCCGGTGAACCGCACGACGACCGCCGAGTAGAGCGCCTCGCCGCGCCGGAGGCGGTAGAGCGCGTAACGCCCCTTCTCGTCCGAGCCGAACTCGAGCGGCGGCTCGGCCGGCGCCGCCGCGGCCGCCGCGCTTCGGAAGACCGGAGAGAGCAGGGCCGCCGGGATCCGCACGACCTGCCCCTTCTCCATCTCGAGCGAAGCGATCTTGCCCGCCTCGCGGATCTCCCGATACCGCCGGCCCTCTCCCGTGAACCACTCCGCGATCCGCCAGAGGCTCTCCGGGCGGCCGCCGGGCGCCGTCACGCGGTGGGACCAGCCCCCCGCGTCGGCGGCGTCCTCGGGAAAGAGCGCCTCCATCGCGATCTTCCGATAGCTGGCGGCCAGCCGACCGTACGGCACGCGGACGAACGTGTCGCGACGGAGCCTCGAACGCCCTCCGTTGGCGGCGAGGATCTCCGCGCGGGCGCCGGGCTCCTCCGCGAGGCGGCGAACGAAGGCGTCGAGACCCTCGTCGGGCTTCGGGCGCGCCGAGAGGAAGACCTGGTGGCCCTCGTCCATCTCGACGCGCAGCTCCGGGGAGATGGCGACGACCTCGCCGGCCGCCGCCGGCAGGGGCGCCGCCACGAGAAGAAGCAACGCGAGCGGGGCGGCCGCAAGCCTCATGGCGAGGCGAGCGCGGCCCGCACGCCGGGCGGCACCTCGTCGGGAAAGCCGATCTCCCGCTCGAACGCGCGGGCGCCGGCGAAGAGCCGCTCCTCGTCGAAGCGCGGGGCCATGAGCTGAACGGCGAGCGGCAGTCCCTCCGGCGAGAGCCCCGACGGCACCGAGATGGCCGGCAGGCCCGCGAGCGAGGCAGGGACGGTGAAGACGTCGGAGAGATACATCTGCAGCGGATCGTCCAGCTTCTCGCCGAGGCGGAAGGCGGGGGCCGGGATGGAAGGGCAGACGATCAGGTCCGCCTCCGAGAAGGCGCGCTCGAAGTCCTCCGACAGCAGGACGCGCGCGCGCTGCGCCCGCCCGTAGTAGGCCTCGTAGTAGCCGGAGGAGAGCGCGAAGGTGCCGAGCAGGATCCGCCGCTTGGCTTCGGGGCCGAAGCCTCCCGTGCGCGTCTCCCTGTAGAGGGACGCCAGGTCCGCCTCCGAGCGGCGGGGCCCGTACCTCACGCCGTCGTACCGGGCCAGGTTCGAGGAGGCCTCGGCGGAGGCCACGACGTAGTAGATCGCGATCGCGGCGCTCGCCCGCGGCACGGAGACCGTGGTCACGCGCGCGCCGGCCCGGTCGAAAGCGCGCCGGCAGGCCTCCAGGTTCTCGGCGATCCGGGGATCGAGGCCCTCCGCCTCCGCTTCCTCCAGGAACCCGATCCGCATCCCCGCGATCCCGCGTTCCAGGGCTCCCTCGGGGTCTCCCACGGGCCGCGCCGCCGAGGTCGAGTCGAGCGGGTCCGACCCGGCGATGACCCGATAGAGTCGGGCCGCATCCGAGACGTCCCGTGTGAGCGGCCCGATCTGATCGAGCGAGGAGCCGAAGGCCACCAGGCCGTAGCGGGAGACCCGACCGTAGCTCGGCTTGAACCCCACGACACCGCAACAAGCGCCCGGCTGGCGAATCGAACCGCCCGTGTCGGAGCCGAGCGCGCCCGGAACCAGGCGCGCGGCCACCGCGGCAGCGCTGCCGCCCGAGGACCCGCCCGGGATGCGGTGCAGGTCCCAGGGGTTGCGCGTGACGTGCCGGGCGCTGTTCTCCGTCGAGGAGCCCATCGCGAACTCGTCCAGGTTCGTCTTCCCGACGAAGACGGCTCCCGCCCGGCGCAGCCGCGCGACGGCGGTCGCGTCCGCGGGGGGCCGGAAGCCTTCCAGGATCCGGGAGGCGCACGACACGCTCCTGCCGGCGACCCAGAGGTTGTCCTTGATCGCGAGCGGCACGCCCGCCAACTCCAACCGCTCGCCCGCCGCGATCCGCCGGTCCACTTCCCCGGCCTCCCGCAAGGCCTCCTCCGCCGAGACCTCGAGAAAAGAGCCGAGAACCGGATTGCCGCGCTCGATCCGGTCGAGCGCCTCCCGCGCCACCTCGGCGGCAGACCGGCGGCGCCCGGCCACCTCCTCGGCGATCGCCCGCACGGAGCCGGTCATTGGCCCGCCCCGACCACCCGCGGCACGACGCCGAACCCTTCGTAGCGCCGGGTGGCGTTGCGCTCGAGAGCCTGCCGCCCCTCCCCGGCCCGGGGAAGGTCGGCGCGGACGGGGGTCGCCGGCGGATCCGGAGGCTTCCCGAAGGCCTGCTCCGGGATCTGCGCGATCTGGTCGATGTAGGAGACAATGCGGGCGAGTTGCTCCGTCCAGAGAGCAAGCTCCTCTTCCGGAACGCGCAGCCGCGCGAGCTCCGCGACCTTCCGGACGACCTCCGGGGTGACGCTGCGCGAATGGGGCGCCATTCGAATGATTGTAAAGAACTTTCGGGAAGATTCCGAAGGCTGTGACGTCTGAGGCCGCCCTCCGCCGAACGAAATTGGCCGTCGCCGCCTCCCTGCGGAGGCGCGCCGCGCTCGCCGCCCTGGCGCGTCTGGCGCGGCAGCAAGGCGCCCTGGCC
>JBOGJK010000205.1:0-9569 GCA_050745345.1 Thermoanaerobaculia bacterium | reverse complement strand
GGTCCACGGGACGCACCGTCAGGTCCGGAAAGGCCGCGGCATCGGAAGCGTTGCCCGCCGGCAGGTACGCGGCCGAGAAGCCCATCGCCGAGGCCTCCTTGAGGCGCGCCGCCGCGGCCGGCACCCGCCGGACCTCCCCCAAGAGGCCGATCTCTCCGAAGAAAACGGCCGAGCCGGGCAGGGCGCGGCCTCGGGCCGAGGAGCAAAGGGCCGCGACGATCGCCAGGTCGACCGCCGGCTCCCCCACTTCGAGGCCGCCGGTGCAGGAGACGAAGACCTCCCGCGAGGAAAGAGGCAGCCCCGCTCCCTCCAGGACCGCCAGCAGCAGGTCGAGCCGCGCCCCGTCCACGCCAAGCGCCACGCGCCTCGGCATTCCGGAGACCGCCGTGCCGACCAGCGCCTGGATCTCGACCAGGAGCGACCGGGTCCCCTCCCGGGCGGCCGTGACGGCGCTGCCCGGCAGGCCGGTCCGCCGCTCGGAGAGGAGCGCCGCGGAAGCGTTCGGGATCTCAAAGAGGCCCTCCCCCGTCATCTCGAAGAGCGCCAGCTCGTCGACCGCGCCGAAGCGGTTCTTCGTCGCCCGCAGGATCCGCCGCAGGGAGTTTTTCTCCCCCTCGATCGAGACGACCGCGTCCACCAGGTGCTCGAGCGACTTGGGGCCGGCGAGGCTCCCGTCCTTCGTGACGTGCCCGATCAGGATCACGGGCACGCCGGACCGTTTGGCGAAACGCTGGAGGTGCAGGGCCGACTCCCGCACCTGCGAGACGGTCCCCGCGGCGGAGGAGAGCGTCGAGTCCCGGACGGCCTGGATCGAGTCCACGACGAGAAGGGCCGGCGCCTGCATCTGGGCCACGGCCACGACGCGCGAGACATCCGGCTCGGCCAGGACGAGCAGCTTCTCCTCGCGGATGCCGAGCCGCTCCCCGCGCAGGCGCAGTTGGCCGGCCGACTCTTCTCCGGTCGCGTAGAGCACTTCGCGCGAGCGCGCGACCCCGCGGCCGGCCTGAAGCAGCAGGGTGGATTTCCCGATGCCGGGCTCTCCTCCGAGCAGCACGACCGAGCCCGGGACGAGGCCGCCTCCCAGCACCCGATCGAAGCCGGGAAGCGTCGTGGTCGTGCGGTAACCCGCCTCGACCGCGGCCTCGCCGATCGGCGCCGCCGGCGCCTCCGCCGGCGCGGGGGCTTGCCCGCGCGCCTCCTCGATGTAGGAGTTCCACTCCCCGCAGTCCGGGCAGCGCCCGAGCCACTTGGGAGACACTGCCCCGCAGGACTGGCAGGCGAAGACGGTGGTGACTCTGGTGCGCAAAGCAGCCTTCGTAAACCGTAAACCGTCAACCGTGAACCGACGAACTACAGATTGTGGCCATCGGTTTACGGTTCACGGTTCACGGTTTACGGTTCACGGTCTGACGGGCACCGCTCCCAACAGGTACTTCACGTCGTCGTCGGTCCAACGCAGCCCCGCGCCGATGAAAAGGGAGTCGGCCTTCCGGCTCGTGTTGAGGAAGTCGTCCCAGCCTCCCATGACGTAGACAGACGGCGAGAAGTAGAAGCGCGTGGTCACCTTGGCATGCGGGGCGAAGTCGGCCGCCCGATCGAAGTCCCACAGGTCCGCCGAGAACTTCAGCCGGTTCTTCAACGTCGTGTAGTCGATCCCCGCGCCGCCCCGCGACTCGATCAGCCCCCCCCGCAGGATCCAGTCCTTCCACCGCCAGCCGAAGAGCGCCGTGATGGCCAGCTCGTCCCGGAACTCGGTCTTCTCGGTCGTGACGACCTCCGTGTGCCCGTCGGGGAACGTGATCCGGTCGATGCTCGTGGTCTCGACGCGCCGGCCGATCGGCTGGGTCGCGAGCTCCAGCCGGTAGAAGCGGGGGGACTCCGGAGGCATGATGTCGAGCGTGAAGTAGCCCTTGGCGTCGCTCGAGCTCGTGAGGTACTCCGAGCGCAGGCCGAAATCGAAGCGCGTGCGGTAGACGGCGCCGAGCGCGGTATTAAGCCCCTTGACCCCTTCCTTGACCTCCTTCAAGGCGTCGTTCAAGTTCTGGTGGGTCTCCTCGCTCTGGACGAGCTTGCCGATGGTCCCCTGCCCCGACTCGATCTTCCCGGTGATCTGGTTGAGGTTATCCGTCGTGGTCTCCAGCTTCTTCGAGATGTCGCGGATGCTGGCGATCCCCTCCGTGACGTTGTCCTGGTTGGCCGCGACGAGCCGGTCCACGCGGTCCACGAGCTTGGTCATCATCGCGGAGAACTCCTTGAAGTTCTCGATCGTCGAGTCCACGTCGACGCGGTTGGAGGAGACAAGCACCCGGAGGTCGTCGGTGATGATGCGAACGTTTTCGACAATCGTGCGCAGGCGCTCCTCCCCCTCGGGGCCGCCCAGGGACTGGTTCAGGTTGGTCGAGATGTCCCGGACCTGCACCTCGATGTCGCGGGCGAGCCTGGTGATCTCGTCGAAGGTGACGGGCACGTCCCCCTGGAGCACGGCTCCGTCGGGCAGTGGCGGGCCGCCGGCGGGGCCCGGGTAGAGCTCGATGTACTTCTCGCCGAGCAGCCCCAGGTTGGCCACCTGCGGGGAAGCGCCCTGACGCAGCTCCACACCCGGGTCGATCTCCAGCTCCACGATCGCCTTGCCGGTCCGCGCATCCACCTGGATGCGGCCGACCTTGCCCACACGCACTCCGGCGACACGCACCGTGGACTTCTCGTCCAGTCCCGCGACGTCGCGGAACTCCGCCTGGAGCGTGCGGGGCTTGCCGCGGCCGATGCGGATGTCCTCGATCCGCCAGACCAGCAGCGCCGCCAGGACCAGAACGACGAGAAAGAATGCGCCGACCTTTGCCGCGGTGTTCATGCCCCCTCCCCCCTCAGTGTGCGGCCGATTTTCACCACCCCGTCGGTCAGCGGGCCCTCCGCGCGCCCCTCCACGAACTGCCGCACGGCTGGGTCGTTCGAGCGCAGGAACTCCCCGGGCGGCGCCTCGTAAAGCAGGTGCCCGCCGAAGAGCAGGGCGATCCGGTCGCCGATCTTCTCGGCGCTCGGGATGTGGTGCGTGATCGTGACGATGGTCGCCTTCGTCTTCTCCCGCATCTCGAGAATCACCTCGTCGATGATATCGGTCATGATGGGGTCCAGGCCCGTGTTCGGCTCATCGAAGAGGAGAATCTCCGGCTCGTGGGCGATCGCGCGGGCGAAGCCCACCCGGCGGCGCATGCCGCCGGAGAGCTCCGCGGTGCGTTTTTCGTCCACCCCCTCCAGGTGGACGATGTCCAGGCACTCGCGCACGCGCTCGCGCACCTCGCGGGCGGAGTGCCCGGACCGCCTCAGCGGGAAGGCGACGTTCTCGAAGACGCTCATCGAGTCGAAGAGGGCCCCCTCCTGGAAGGACATGCCGAACTTGCGGCGTATGCGGTTGCGCCCGAGCCCGGAGAGCCCCCAGAGATCCTCGCCCCCCACGAGCACCCGGCCGGAGTCCGGCCGGATCAGCCCGATCAGGTGCTTCAGGAGCACGCTCTTGCCCGTGCCGGAGGGGCCGACGATCGCTAGCGACTCGCCGTCGGCCACCGAGAAGCTGATCCCGTCGAGCACGACCTTGCCGTCGAAGGCCTTCCGCAGGCCATCGGCCACGAGCTTGGCGGGAGCGCTGGCAGGCCTCGCCATCGTCAGAAGAGCAGCTTCGTGAGGAAGAAGTCGCTCAGCAGGACCGCCAGACTGCCCGTGACGACCGCGCTCGTGGTTGCGCGGCCCACGCCTTCGGCGCCCCCCCTCGTGTCGTAGCCGCGCAGGCAGGCGATCAGGCTGAAGAGGAGCCCGAAGACCGCGGCCTTGACCAGCCCGGAGACCACATCATCGGCGACGGTCAGATACTTGAAGGAGTTGTCGATGTAGGTCACGGGATTGGCGCCCAGCAGCTGCACCGCAACCAGATAGCCCCCGTACATCCCGACGACGTCTCCCATCAGAACGAGCAGCGGCAGCATGGCGATCGCGGCGAGCACCCGCGGGACCATGAGGTACTGCACCGGCTCGGTCGCGAGCGCCGTCAGGGCGTCGATCTGCTCGGTCACGCGCATCGTTCCGAGCTCTGCCGCCATCGCGCTGCCGACGCGCCCCGTCACCATGAGGGCCGTCAGGACCGGGGAGAGCTCTCGCGTCAGCGACAGGGCCACCACACTTCCGACGAACCCCTCGGCGTGGAAGCGCGCGAAGCCGCTGTATGTCTGCAGCGCCATGACCATGCCGGTGAACAGCATGGTCAGGAAGACGACCGGGACCGAGTCCCACCCGACCCGGACCATCTGGCGCAGCAGCTCCCGCAGGTCGAAGGGAGGCCGGACGGCCCAGAAGGCGGTGCGCCCCAGCATCTGGACGAAGCGGCCGAGCTGCTCCAGGATGCGCAGGATCAGGCGGCCGAGGGCTTCCAGCGCTCGCATTCAGTCCGCGGCGCCGGGGCCGGCGTACACGCGGGGAACCCGCGCGCCGACACCGCAGAGGATCTCCCACGGGATCGTGCCCGCCGCGCGGGCCAGCTCCCAGGCGGTGACCGCCTCCGGCCCCATCCGGCCCATCAGGACCACCCGGTCGCCCGTGTCGGCGCCCGACTCGGTCGCATCGACCAGCGTCAGATCCATGCTCACCACCCCGACGACGGGCGCCCTCTTCTCCCGCAACAGAACCGCGGCCCGTCCCGAGAATGAGCGCCGGAAGCCGTCATGATAGCCGATGGGAAGGGCCGCGATGCGCGAGGGCCGGGACGTGACGAACGTCCCGCCGTAGCCGAGCGGCGTGCCCGCCGGCACGTTCTTGACCGCGGCCACCCGCGTCTCGAGCTGCATGGCGGGAGCCAGGCCGGGGTCCTCCAGAGAGTCGGACGGGAGCACGCCGTAGAGAGCGAGGCCGGGCCGCACGCAATCGAAGAGCGCCTCCGGATGCGCGAGGATCCCTCCCGAGTTGGCCACGTGCACGGTCGAGGGCGCGAGACCCGCCTCCGAGAGCGTCGCGAGCCCGGCCGAGAGCGCCGCGAGCTGGCTGGCCGTCGGCTCGGCCGCAGTGTCCTCCCCCGAGGCGAGCTGCGTGAAGGCGCCGGTGACCTCGAGGCCCTTGGCGCCCCGCAGGATCCGGGCCAGCTCCGCCACACCTTCCGGCCGGACTCCGAGCCGGCCCATCCCCGTGTCGAGCTTGACGTGGACCGGCAGCGGAGCGGCAAACGAGGCCGCCGCGCGCGCCAGGCGCCGCGCCTGCTCGAGGTCGTGCACCGCGGGCGTCAGTCCATAGCCGCGCAAGAGAGGCGCATCCTCGGGGTCCGCCGCCACGAGGATCAGGATCTCGCCGCAGATGCCGCCGCGACGCAGCGCGATGCCTTCCTCGAGGATCGCCACCGCGAACCGTCTCGCGCCCTCCGCCTCGAGGCGCCGCGCCACCGGCACGGCGCCGTGCCCGTAGGCGTCGGCCTTGACCACGGGGAGGATCTCCCGGCCGGCCGCCCGCGCCTTCAGCAGACGGCTGTTCGAGGCGATGGCCTCGAGGTCGACGAGCGCCCTGGTCGCGCGCACCGGAAGTCGAGGGTCAAGAGTCCCGAGTCGAGGGTTCAAGCGGCGAGGACCCGATTGTTCCCGACCACCGCGCTTCGAAGGGCGCTCCGCGTGCCCTCGATCTCGTTCACTTCTTCCCGTATCACGGCCACTTCCTTCGGCGATGCGAAACCGAGGTCCCGTATCCGCAAGAGGAGGCACTCGGTCTCGGCCGGCGAGCCTCGGGCGGCGTTCCGGTAGCGAGCGTACTCCAGCGAGGAGGCCGGTTCGACCCCTCGGCAATCACCAGGGAGCGGAGCCGGCGGAAAGACCGGTCGCTCTTGCGACGGCGATCGCTCGGAGAGGGCAGGGATGGCGCGAGCCATCCCATGGCTTCGCCGCCAAACCTCGATATCGGTGAACTGCTGCACACGGCGCTGGATTCCTCTCGGCCGAGAGTCCGGACCCTCGACTTTCCTCAGAACGGCTGCTCGCCTCCCGCAGCGGCCGCCCCGCCCGCGTAGTTGGCGAACGTCATATGGTCGGCGAGGAACACCAGCGGGAAGTCGCCCGTCGGGCCGTTTCGCTGCTTGGCGATGATGACGTCGGCGATCCCCTTGCGCTCGGTGTCGCGGTCGTACAACTCCTCGCGGTAGAGGAAGACGACGACGTCCGCGTCCTGCTCCAGCGAGTTGTGCGCCACGACACCGTTGGCGACGAAGTTGTGGGTCTCGGGCACGGTCCCGTCGAACACCGGCTCTTCGCCCAGAGGATCGATTCCGACGATCGTGTCCCAAAAGACGTCCGACTCGGCAAGAGCCTGCAGTTCCGGACTCTGGAGCACGGCCGCGACGGCGCCCATTCGAGCTCGGCTGGGCGCGGACTGATAGGAAGCGCTTCCGTTGTATACAACTCCCCGCGCGGCCGCGAGTGCGCGAGCGGTCACGCGATTTCTCTTCATCGCGCCCCATACGCTTCCCCAAACCTCCACGGGGATCGTGTCCACGTTGGTGTTCGCGACGACGGTACGGAGGTACTGCGCCACGCGCTGCGCCTTTTCGCCTCGCACGCCGAAAGCACCGATCTCTTCGACGAAGACCCGCTGGTTACCCGCTCCGGTGACCTGCAGTTGATAGCAGGGACGGTGCTGCCCCTTTCGGGTCTCCTTTATCCGACCCACGATGCCGAATCGCAACAGCAGCGCGTGAAGGTCCTCGATCAGTCGCCGGCTGGTCGACGTGTAGTAGATGCGGGCCTGGTCCGACCCGGGATGAATGTACCCGTCCGTGGCCCAAAGGTGGCGAAGAAACAGCGCCAGCTGCGGTCGCGACAGACGGGAAACCTCTCGGGGGATGAACTTCTCATAGCTACGCCGACCATACAGGCCGAAACCGTCGAGCCAGACCGCGATCGGGTTTCGTCGGCCCCGGGCCAGAGGGAAGGGCGCCGCCAGGTAGAGATGCCACCAATTCTCCTGAGCGACCCGTCGCGTCCTCATCCCGAAGTGCCGCGAAGCCGTCTCGACCGCGTCCAGGTTCGACGGGTCGGAGCTGGTGTAGTGAAGGGGCTCACGCGACACGAAACATCCGTCTCCGAGAAGGTGAGCGAGAAGAACGACTTCTGCCTCCGGCCAGTTCTCCGTGCGCCAGGGCTCGGGAACGCTCCGCGGCGTCGCGAGACGGTCGCCGACCCCGAGCTCCTCGAGAGGGCGCCAGCCCTCTCGGGCCAAGAACGGGTGCTTCGCGGTCGCCCGGAGCGTGCGCCCCGAGGCCAGGCGCAGCCGGAACACGGGCTTCGTCCCGCTCGGGAACGCGCGGGTCATCGTGCCCGGGACGAGCTTGAGGGACTCGTCGAGCGTCCAGACGGGAACGTCCCGAGCGCCGCGCTCGACCAGCTCCCGCATCGACACTTCTTCACCCGTGTCCGCGCGCAGGATTCGCGTATCGCCGGTGAGACATCCGGAATCTCTCAAGTCCGCCAGCTGCGGCTTTCGCAGCTCCCCCTTGCGCTGTTCGGGCTGGCGCGAGAGCTGCGAGAGGGCGACGATCGGCACGCGCAGCTCCTTGGCGAGCAGCTTCAAGCCCCGCGAGATCTGCGAGACCTCCTGCGTGCGGTTGTCGAAGCGCCCGTGCCCCATCATCAGTTGCAGATAATCGACGACGATCAGGTCGAGCCCCTTCTCGCGCTTCAACCTCTGCGCCTTGGCGCGCATCTCCGGCACGGAGAGGGCCGCGCCGTCGTCGAGGTAGAAGTTCGCGCCGGCGATCTTCGTCTGCGCCGTCACGAGGCGCACGGTCGCCTCGCGGGACGCGTAGCCGTCGCGCACCTTCTTGGCGTCCACGTCCGCCTCGGAGCAGAGCACGCGGAAGCCGATCTGCTCCTTGGACATCTCGAGCGAGAAGAACCCGACCGAGCGCCCCTCCCGGAACGCGACGTGCTGCGCGACGTTCAGCGCGAAGGAGCTCTTCCCGACCGATGGCCGTGCGGCCAGAAGGATCAGGTCCGTGGGCTGCAGCCCCGAGGTCATGCGGTCCAGTTCCGTGAAGCCGGTCGGCAGGCCCGAGAGCATCCCCTGCCGGTTGCGGGCGTCCTCGATGATCTCCAGGTTGTGCTTGACGATCTGGCCGATCGGCGTGAAGCCCCCCCGGACCGAGTCCTCCGCGATGTCGAAGATCTCCCCGGTCGCCGCGCCGAGCAGCTCTTCGGCGTCCTGTTCCTGCGCGAGCCCCTGCCGCACCATGCGCTGGCCCGCCTGGATCAGGCGCCGGAGCGTCGATTTCTCCTTGACGATCCGGGCGTAGTGCTCGACGTTTCCGACATCGGGCACCGCGTCCACGAGCGCCGCCAGGTACGCC
The DNA here is from genome assembly GCA_050745345.1 of Thermoanaerobaculia bacterium. Classification (GTDB taxonomy): domain Bacteria; phylum Acidobacteriota; class Thermoanaerobaculia; order UBA5066; family Gp7-AA6; genus DATBFU01. The sequence continues at coordinate 1,207 of JBOGJK010000205.1, read as the reverse complement.
GCGCCGCCCGCCTTCTCGACGCCCCCTTCCCGATCGAGCTCTTCCTTGAGTGTCAGCGTGTCGATCTCGGCCGACCGCTGGTAGAGCTCCAGCATCGACCGGTAGATGCGCCGGTGCGTGTCGGGGAAGAAATCCTCCTGGCGGAGGATCGGCACGACGAAGGAGAGAGAAGCGGAATCGAGGAGGATGGCGCCCAGCACCGAGCGCTCGGCCTCGAGGTTCAGCGGCAGACCCTTTTCGAGAGTGACTTCTTCGAGCATCAGGAGAGAGAGCGCGGATCCTTCACCCATGCCGCGGAGCTGTCAACATTTCCGCACGCGTGGAGCGGCGATCCCGCGCGGGGCCTGTTGACGAAAATTTTTCCGCCGCGCTTTTTCCGCAGAAGGCTTTTCCACAACGAAATTAGAAGGCCGGCGCCGGGACAAATGAAGTCCCAGCCGGCGCCGGCAGGGTCCAGGCCCTCGGGATGGCGGGAAACGGGCGGGCGATCCGGACGGCTGGCCGACCCGCCACCCGCGCCGGGAGAGCGTCACTCCCTCCGGAGGCTTCCGGACCTCTCTTGCTCCCGAAGCCCTCCAGGGTCGCGGCCTCACCGGGGACCGCGGGCACTGGTCCCGGCGCGAGACCGTCCGACGGCCGAGTCCGGGCCGGGCTGAGGACGTTTGTCCCTCGAGTCGAGGGGGGACCTGGCCGAACCCGGTGCGCACGGCCCGTAGACCCCGCCTCGAGGAAGCCATAGGATTGGCGCAACGAGTCTCGGATCGGGACGGGGCAAGACCCGAAACAGGAGATCGCGATGACGCGCAGAGTCGCCTTTCCTCTTACGCTCGGCCTGTTCCTCCTCCTCTCCGGCGCGGACACCCGTCCGGCCGGCGCCCAGACGACCGGCGCGATAGAGGGGCGCGTCACCGAGTCCTCGGGAGCGGGGCTTGCCGACGTTCGGGTCGAGGCGCGCAGCCCGAGCCTGCAGGGGATCCGTGCGGCCTCAACCGCCAGTGACGGCGCGTACCGGCTTCCCGCGCTGCCGCCCGGCGCTTACACGGTGCGGGCGTCCCTCGAGGGCTTCGCGTCGGTCGAGAAGGCGGCGCGGGTCACGTTGAACGCGATGACGACCGCCGACTTCGCGCTGGAAGTCTCGGCGCAAGAGAGCGTCGTCGTCAGCGGCCAGGCCCCGGAGATCGACCTGCGCTCGCCCGCCACCGGCACC
>JBOGJK010000204.1:0-2053 GCA_050745345.1 Thermoanaerobaculia bacterium | reverse complement strand
GACAAGATCTTCTCGGCCCGGCTGGACGAGGCGGCGCTGGACGAGATGGAACGGGTCACCCGGAAGCTGAAGATGACCAAACGCCGGTTCCTCGAGGAGGCCATCCACCTGCGCGCCAGACAGCTTTCCGAGGGAGAAGACGGCGACGTCTGGTCCGAAACTCTCGGCGCCTGGAGGCGAAGGGAGCGGCCCGAGGCGACCATTCGCCGAGCGCGGCAGGAGTTCCAGCGGGCGTTCGAGCGGCTGCGTCGGGAGAGGCGTGCGCGCGTACGTCGATAGCGACATCCTGATCTGGCACCTGCGCGGCGAGCGTAAGGCGGCGGGGATGCTTCGCGGGCTTTCCGCGGAAGCGGGCCTGGAGCTGTGGACCGGCGCGCTTCAGCGCGCCGAGGTCGTGTTCTTCATCCGGCCGGAGGAGGAGAGGGCGACCCTCTCCTTCCTCTCTCGCTTCAAGACCGAGCCGGTGACTCGCGAGGTCGTGGACCAGGCGGGACTTCTCTACCGCCGCTGGCATCCATCGCACGGGATCGGCGTGAACGATGCGATCCTGGCCGCTACGGCAGCCGCGACCGGTGGAAAGATCTATACGCAGAACGTCAGGCACTACCCGATGCCGGATATTGCCGTGATGAAGGGCTGGTAGCTGGCCGAGTGGAAATGACGCTCTCGGCGGGGACTCGACTCGGTCCGTACGAAGTCCTCGCTGCCCTCGGGGCCGGGGGGATGGGGGAAGTCTACCGGGCCCGGGACACGCGGCTCTCCCGCGAAGTCGCAATCAACGTCCTGCCGGCGGAGGTGGCCTCTGACCCTGGCAGGCTGAAGCGCTTCGAGAAGGAGGCGCGCTCGGCCTCGGCCCTCAACCACCCCAACATCGTCACGATCTACGACGTCGGGTCGCAGGATTCGGTCGCGTGGATCGCCATGGAGCGGGTCGAGGGGAAGACGCTGCGGGAGTTTCTTTTCGCCGGCGCCCTTCCGATCAAGAAACTGCTTCTGACCGCCGCTCAGATCGCCGACGGTCTGGCCTGTGCCCACGAGGCCGGGATCGCGCCTTCGGGCGCAGCCAGTGCGTGTCGATCCCCAGAGCTTTCGCGGACCGGGCGAGAGCCGCGTCGGCGGTGGCGAGCCGGAACCCTTCTGATGCCGCTACGGCGAGATGAAGCGCGTCCAGCGTGCGCAGCGCCAGGGTAAGCCGTCCGAGCCATTCGATGGCCATCTCGTAGTGCCGGCGCTGGAGAGGAACCCGCGTGTAGAGGCCTTCCTCGAGATGGCTGGAAAAGCGAGAAGCGATTTGCGTTGCGCTCGTCGCTTGCAACTCGCCCAGGCGCACTTTTCGGGAGAGCGCGGAACGCAGCTCGACTTCCGTCAGATCGCAGACGGCGGGACGCGAGTGCACCCGAATGAGCCGTTCGGCCCGCCGGCTCAGCGGCTCGGGGCAGTAGTAGGCGACCAGGACGCTGGTCTCGAGGTAGATCAATACCGCTCTTCGCGCCGGCCTCTCGCCACCTCATCGCTCAACGGGCGGCCTTCGACGGCTACCGATCTGCGGAACGCATGCAGGCTCGGAAGCCTCCGCCTTCTGCTCCTGGGCGGAATCAAGCGCGCGACTTCCTTTCCGCGGCGAAGCAGGGCGATCTCTTCGCCGGCCGCGACCCTGTCGAGAAGGGACCTCAGGTTCTCTCGCGCTTCCTTGATGCTTACGGTCGGCATGGGGAGCCTCCCATTATGTACATATGAAATGTACATCTCCAGAAGAGGCGCGTCAAGCCGTGAGTCGCCGCTTCCGGCTCCGCTTCGCCCTGCGCGCATCCCAGCCTGCTTCTCCTGGCTCGGAATCGAAAGACGCCGAGGTCGGGAGGGCAGTGGCCGGCCATAGAATGCGAGCGGGAGTGAAGTGATGGAGTCAGGCACCGGGCAAGACTGAATGCTGTATATAATACAGCAACGACAAACGGAGGAGAGCGACGCCCGTCCGGCTGAACATCACGCTCGACGAGGATCTCTACAAGCGCCTGAAGAAGGAGCTGCCTGCCAAGGGGATCAGCTCGTTCAT
>JBOGJK010000203.1:0-2829 GCA_050745345.1 Thermoanaerobaculia bacterium | reverse complement strand
ACGTTGGTCTGCGGGACGCGCGAGAGGGCGAGCGCTCCCTCCGGCACGTCCTCGGTGATCGTCGCCCCGGCGCCGACGTAGGCGCCGCGCCCGATCGTCACGGGCGCGACGAGCTGCGCGTCGCTGCCGACGAAGACCTCCTCGCCGATCCTCGTGCGGTGCTTCTTCGCGCCGTCGTAGTTGCAGGTGATCACGCCGGCCCCGATGTTCGACCGCGCGCCGACCTCCGCGTCCCCGAGGTACGACAGGTGCTGCGCCTTCACACCGTCGTGCAGCACCGTGTTCTTGGTCTCAACGAAGTTGCCCACCTTCACGTCCTGCTCCAGCACGGAGCCCGGCCTCAGCCGCGCGAACGGGCCGACCCGGCTGCGCGCGCCGATCGAGGCCCCGTCGAGGTCGCAATGGGGGCCGACGACGGCCCCGCAGTCGAGGGTCGAGTCCACGATCCGCGTGAACGGGAGCACTTCGGCGCCGGCGCCGATCGAGGTGTCTCCCTCCAGGCAGACGAAGGGGTGAAGGACGGCGTCCGGTTCGAGCTTCACCCGGGCGCCGAGGCGCGTCGTCGCGGGGTCGACGACGGTGGCGCCGGCGTCGAGCGCGCGCTCGACGCGGCGGCGATGCTCGATCTGCTCGGCGGCGGCCAGGTCCCGGCGCGTATTGACGCCCCACGCCTCGCGCCAGTCCTCCGCGGGGACGGCCTCCACCCGGCCGCCCGCCCGGACCAGGATCCCCACGGCGTCGGTCAGGTAGTACTCGCCGGAGACCGCGTCCCGCGTGAGCTTCGCGAGCGCGCGCGAGAGCGCGCCGGCCGCGAAGCAGTAGACGCCCGCGTTGGACTCCGCGACGCGGCGCTCCGACGCCCTGGCGTTCTTCGCTTCCACGATGCGCCGGACCCGCCTCCGCGCGTCGCGCACGACCCGGCCGAAGTCGCCCGGGTCCGGCGGGCGGAAGGAGAGAAACGCGAGGTCGAGGCCGCCGCGGCGCTGGCGCTCGACGAGCGCGGCGAGCGTCGTGGGCCGCAGGAGCGGCGTGTCGCCGGAGAGGACCAGGACCGGCCCGTCTTCCTCCCCGAGCGCGGAGAGCGCCTGCCGGACGGCGTCGCCGGTGCCGAGCGGCGGATCCTGCACCGCGAAGGAGACCCGGCGCCCGGCGAGCGAGGCCTCGATGCGCTCGCGGCCGGCGCCGAGCACGAGAACGACGCGGGAAGGAGAGAGGCTCTCCGCGGCGTCCAGGACCGCCTCGACGAGGGTGCGCCCGCCGACACGGTGGAGCACCTTGGGGACCGCCGAGCGCATGCGCGAGCCGACACCGGCGGCGAGAATGACCACGCGCGGAGCAGCCGCCGGCCGCGCGCCCGCCTTCCGGCTCCGTTTCGGAGCGGGCCCGACCCGAGCGCTTCGGGATTTCGTCACCAATGAATTCTTCGGCTCACCGCCTCGCGGCGGATCGCCCGTCTTACGAAGCCAGCAGCTCCTGAAACTCCGGCGTGTCCCGGACCGGATCGAAGTCGCTGTCGTGGCGCGCCAGGATCCGGTTGCTCTGGTCCTCCTCGATCGCGCGCTTCAAGTGCTCGATGGCGGTCTCCCTCTCGCCGTTCTGCGCGTAGCAGCAGGCGAGCAGGAAATCCACCTTCCCCGCGCCGTTCTTGCGGACGGCGCGCTTCAGGTGCTCAATCGCCTCGGTCACCTGCCCCCGGTTCTTCGCGAGCACCGCGGCGTAGTAGAAGTCCTCCGGCTCCGTCAGGGCGGGAGCGGCCCCCTTCTTCTGGCGCTCGCAGACGGCCAGGTAGACGCGGGCACGGTCCACGAGCTCCTTCTCGTCCGGGTACTTCTGGGTCAACTCCGAAAGGTGGCGCTCGGCCTCCTCGATCTTCTTCTTCTGGAGGGCCGAAACGCCGCGGTCGAACTCCTTGCGGGCGCTCTCGGCGAGCCGCGAGAGCTCCCGGAGCGTCTGCGCCTTCCGGGCCGCCGGCGCCTCGGCGCCTCCCAGCAGACCCAGTTTCTCGATCTTCTTCTCGAGATCGTCGACGCGCACCGAGAGCACGTCGGCCAGGGCCTGGACGCTCATCTTGGTCGCGTTGTCCCTCAAGAATCGGAGTTCCGCTTCGGTCCAGCGTTTTGACATCGTACAGATCCTCCCGGGGGGCGTTGTCGAAAAAACGGCGTATTTTATGGGGCGGAAGGCGCGCTGTCAAATCCGGGAGGGCCGGTCCGCGGAATGGAGGCGCGCCCCGCCGCGTTTCGGGAGGGGAGAAACCGCAGATGCGAAACGCGATCCGGGTCCTCGCCCTCCTGACCGCCTTCCTGCTCGCCGCCGAGGCGGTCCTCGCCGCCGCAGACCGCACGCAGACGGTCGGCGGCACCATCTCCCGCCTGGACGCCGCCCGCCAGACGCTCGTGGTCAAAGTGGGCGAGGAGGAGATGAGGTTCGTCTGGAACGAGGAGACGCGCATCAACGGAGTGCTCGCCCCGGGGGCCCGGGTCACGGTGCGCTACGCGGCCCAGCCGGACGGGCAGAACCTCGCCCACCAGATCTCGGTGGGAAGATAGCGCCGAAGCGCGGCCGCGCACGGACCCCCAGGGCAACCCGCCGACCGGGCCGCGCGGCCGCGGAAGAGAGTCTCGAGGTCCGATCGGCTTTAGGTCCGACGAACGCCCTTTGCTAGAATCCCCGCTCCCTCTCGCAAAGGGGGCCAGGAGGAGGCCCGAATGGGCATGTACATCATCGCGGAGCCGTGCATCGGAACCAAGGACACGGCGTGCGTCGATGTTTGTCCGGTCGACTGCATTCACCCGCGCAAAGACGAGGCGGAGTTCGCGAGCGTCGAGA
>JBOGJK010000202.1:0-2057 GCA_050745345.1 Thermoanaerobaculia bacterium | reverse complement strand
CGTGAAGATGTTCTAACCGGGGTCCACACCGAATTCCTGCGCCGTGCCGGGTCGGAACGCCGCCGTTCAGCGTTGACCGCGTTTGACGAGCTTCAGGGCGGCGAGGACGGACTCGATGCGGCGGCGGGTCTCCTCCTGCACAGGGACCGCGGGCAGGCGCATCGTTTCGCCGCACCTTCTCATCAGAGAGAGCGCGCACTTGACCGGCCCCGGGCTCGCCTCCAGGGCGTTGACTTCCATCAGTTCCAGGTGCTTTTTCTGGAGCCGCCGCGCCTTTTCCCAGTCTCCTTCCAGCGCCGCGCCGACCAGCGCCGCCATCTCCGCTGGGATCTCGTTGGACGCCTCGGAAATCAGCCCCTGGGCGCCCAGCGCCATCACCGCGAGCGCGGTCGTGTCGCTCCCGGCGAAGAGCCGCAACCCGTCGGGAAGCGAGGCGGCGAGCCTCGCGATCTTGCGGAAGTCGGCCGACGATTCCTTCAGCCCCACGATGTTCGGAATCTCGGCGAGACGGAGGACGGCTTCCACGGAGAGGTCGGTGCCGGTGCGCGCCGGGACGTTCGAGACGAGGATGGGCAGATCCGTCGCTTCGGCGATCGCCGAGAAGTGCCGGAAGAGCCCCTCGATCGTGGGCTGGCCGTCGGGCGAGACGGAGAGGATCCCGTCGGCGCCCGCCCGCGCCGCGTCGCGCGCCCAGAAGACCGACTTCGCCGTGTGGTTGCCGCCCGCGCCGGCGATGACCGGCACGCGGCTGCGCGCCGACCGGACGACGGCGGCGGTGACCGCCTTGCGTTCGTCGCCCGAGATGGTCGCCGACTCTCCCGTCGCCCCGCAGGAGACGAGAAAGTCGATTCCCTCGCCGATCTGCCACTCCACGAGCCGCTGGATGGCGTCGAAGCCGATGCGCCCCCGCTCGTCGAACGGCGTCACGAGCGAGGTGCCGCAACCTTTCCACTCCACTCGAGCTCTGGCTTTCACGGGGCCTCCGAAGCGCGGGCCGAAGGGCTCGGATTTGTTATGCGGAAAGCTACCACCGCCCCCCTCCCCTTTGAAGCGGAAAGCGGGGGAGCCGCGCGCGGACTCGAGAGCCGTGGTTCAATAGTCGCGTGAGCAGCACCCCCGCGGGCCCTCTCTGCCCCCGCTGCCGGCGGCGCGTCGCCGCCTGGCGGCTCGACCACTGCGTCTACTGCGGCGAGCGCTTCCCGGACGGCTTTCGGGACGGGCACGAAGAGCCCGCGGCGCTCCAGTGGGTCGAGCGGCCGGCCGTTCCGCCCGAAGCGACCAAGCAGCTCGAGATGATGAAGGTCGTCTCCTTCGACAAGGAGCCCAGACCCCGGGCGGCCGGCGCGGTTTTCGGGCTGCTTTCGCTGCCCGTCTTCGCCGTCGTCTTCTATCTGCTCTACGGCCTGGTCGCGCGGACCTCTCCCGCGACGGCGGTGCTCATCGTGATCGGGGGCCTCGGCTTTCTCGGCTACCTCGTCTGGACTTTCTTCCGGTCTCGGAGTTGACGGGGTCGCCGGCGCTCAAGAGTCCCGCCGAGCTGGTTGGCCGGATCGGCGTGCCTTCGGACGCGAGCCTCCTCCTGATCGACGCTCCCGAGGCCCTCGTGAGCCTGCTGGCGGGAACGCGAGCTCCGGGGCTGCCCCTCGAGGCGGTCACCGGGAGGGGTCTGCGAGCGATCAAGGGAGAGTTCGACGCGGTGCTGCTGTGGCGCGAGGATCGGGTGGGGTCCGAGTCGCTGCTCGCGGCGGCGGCCAGGCGCCTGAGTCCCTCGGGAGCGATCTGGGTCGTCACGGCCATGCGGAAGGTGACGGGCCCGCGCACGCCGGCCATGCACCGGCTCGACCGGCGGGATCTGGAGAAGGCCTTTTCGAAGGAGGGCCTGCGGCTCGAGCGCGAGGCCCGGTTCTCCGCCTGGCACGTGGGATACCGCTTCGCTCGAGGGTGAGAGGGGCCGCGAGGAGTCTGTCCGAGAAAGGCCCGTCGCGAGCGCGGGGAGGCCGACGCGAGAGCGGGAGCGCAGGAAAACCGGGCGGAGGCGTAGCCCGGCTACGCCGCAC
>JBOGJK010000201.1:0-2669 GCA_050745345.1 Thermoanaerobaculia bacterium | reverse complement strand
CCGTAGAGCGTCGGAAGGTGGAAGGCGGTCGAGAGGCCCGTCTGTCCGTGCTCGAGCAGGTAGTGGAAACGGGCGTTGGTCTGCTTGGCCGTCCCGTAGCCGGCGAACTGGCGCATCGTCCAGAGCTTGCCGCGGTAGCCGGTCGCCTGCACGCCGCGCGTGAAGGGGTACTCTCCCGGCCAGCCGAGATCCCGCTCCGGATCGAAGCCGGCCGCCGTGTCAGGGCCGGCCAACGGATCGACCTCGGCTCCGGAGACCGTCGTCCAGTCCTTCTTCCAGCTCGGGCGCTCTTCGAGCGCCTTTCGGGAGGCCTCTTGCCAGCGCGTGCGCCCCTGCCGGGTCGCTGCGGGAACGATGGGGTCGTCCGGCTTCATACAATGAGGATACCAGCGGCGCGACGAGGCCTGCCGCGGCCCCCCTCCCGGACCCGCTCCCGGAGGACACGGAACCGCCGGCCGTCGTGCGCGATCGGAGGATCACCCCGCGCAGTGGCGGCGTCCTCGGGCCGGCGCCGAATCATCCCGGCCGGAGGCTCGCCGCAACGCGACAAGTGGAGAAGGGCAACGCCACGCCGACCGCGGGTATCTCGCCGCTGCGGGAAGCGCGGGGCGCCGGAGGCACGCTCGGCGCGCAGATCCGTGCGAGGCTTCGATGCGGGGCGAGCGCATGCGGCGAACAGAAAGCGCCCCGTATAATCGCGGCAGCCGGAAGGCCCGATGCCGGATCTCACCCGCGAAGAGAAGATCGCGCTCTACCGCCACATGCGGACGACCCGCCTCGTGGAGGAAAAGCTCGTCGCCCTCTACCGGCAGGGGAAGGTCGTCGGCGGGCTGTACCGCTGCCTCGGTCAGGAGGCGACCTCCGTGGGCAGCGCCTTCGCGCTGTCGAAGGGGGACATCCTCGGGCCGCTGATCCGCAACCTCGGCTCCGTCCTGGTGATGGGCTTCTCCCCGCGCGACGTCTTCGCCCAGCACATGGGCCGGGCCGCCGCGCCCTCCGGCGGCAAGGACGGCAACCTGCATCTGGGGAGGCCGGAGCAGGGGGTCGTCTCGGCCATCTCGATGCTCGGGGCGCTGATCCCAGTGATGGCGGGGATCGCGCTGGCGGCCCGCATGCAGCGGCGCGATCTGGTCGCCATGACCTACATCGGCGACGGCGGGACCTCGACCGGGCCCTTCCACGAGGGGATGAACTTCGCCGGCGTCCAGAAGCTCCCGCTCGTCGTCGTCGCGGAGAACAACGGCTGGGCCTACTCGACACCCTTGCGCAAGCAGACGGCGGCCAGGAGCCTGGCCGACCGGGCGACGGCCTACGGGGTTCCGGCCGAGTCGGTGGACGGAAACGATGTGCTGGCCGTCTTCGCCGCCTGCCGCCGCGCCGTGGACCGGGCGCGCGCGGGAGAGGGTCCGACACTGGTCGAGGCGATCACGTATCGGATGAAGGGGCACGCCGAGCACGACAACCAAGAGTACGTGCCCAAGCAGGAGCTGGAGGCCTGGATCCAGCGCGATCCGATCGAAGCGTACGCGCGCTCGCTCGAGGGGTCCGGCGTCGCCAGCCGGGCGGAGCTCGCCGCGCTCGACCGGGAGATCTCGGCGGGGGTCGAGCGGGACGCCGACCTCGCCGAGCGGGGACCCTTCCCTCCCCCGGAGCGCGCGCTGGAAGGAGTCTACGCAGCCGTGGCGGGCGAGGCCGCGCCGTCCCGGGCGCCGGCCGGCCGGGAGGCCTCGTGACCACTTCAACGGGAGGGGGCGGCCGGCCCTCGACGACCTACGTCGAGGCGATCCGCGAAGGGATCCTCGAAGAGATGGAGCGCGACAGCCGCGTCTTCCTCCTCGGCGAGGATGTCGGCGTCTACGGCGGAGCGTTCAAGGTCACCGAGGGGCTGCTCGCCCGGTTCGGCGAGGAGCGCGTGCTCGACACGCCCCTCTCCGAGACCGCGATCGTGGGCGCCGCGGTCGGCGCGGCGATGATGGGGATGCGGCCGGTCGCGGAGTTGCAGTTCGCCGACTTCTTCTCCTGCGCCTTCGACATGATCACGAACTTCGCGGCCAAGTCGCGCTACCGCACGGGCGTCGGGGTCCCGCTCGTCGTGCGGGGGCCCTCGGGGGGCGGCGTCCACGGCGGGCCCTTCCACTCGCAGAACCCGGAGGCCTACTTCGCGCACACGCCCGGTCTGAAGATCGTGCAGCCGGCGACGGCGGCCGACGCCAAGGGGCTGATCAAGGCGGCGATCCGCGATGAGGACCCGGTGCTTTTCTTCGAGCACAAGTACCTCTATCGCCGCGTGCGCGACGTGCTGCCGGAGGGGGACCATGTGGTCCCGATCGGCAAGGCGGCTGTGCGCCGCATCGGGCGCGACCTGTCGATCCTGACCTACGGCGCGATGGTCTGGACGGCTCTGGACGCCGCGGCGACCCTCGAGTCGGAGGGGATCGATGCGGAGGTGGTGGACCTGAGGACGCTGCTGCCGCTCGACGAGGCGACGATCCTCGAGTCGGTGTCGAAGACGAACCGGGCGCTCGTGCTGCACGAGGCGACCCGCACGGGCGGCCTCGGCGCGGAGGTGGCCGCGATTCTCGCCGAGCGCTGCTTCGAGAGCCTCGACGCGCCCGTCGTGCGCGTGACGGCCCCCGACACGCCCGTCCCGTTCTCTCCCCCGCTGGAGG
>JBOGJK010000200.1:0-2863 GCA_050745345.1 Thermoanaerobaculia bacterium | reverse complement strand
GAGTCCCAACGCTGAGCCGGCCGAGATCTACGAGGCTGTCAGTTAGACTTCATTTTTTCCCCGTGAAGCAAAGACGGCTCGCAAGGAGGTTTATCAATGGAGGGTTCCCAACGGTTTCGCCGGGCTCTCGTTCTCGGGCTCGTCCTGGGTTTCGCCACGGCGGCGGCCAGCGCTCAGCAACTGATCATCAAGGGCGAGTACGGCCTGATGGCGGGCGCCATGGCGCCGCCCGGTTTCTATGTGGGCGCGGTTGGATCGTTCGCGTGGGCCGACGAGTTCAAGACGGCCGACGGAGACACCATCGACGGGCCCAACCTCAGCCAGTACGTCTTCGGGCCCCTCCTCATGTGGGTCTCGGACTTCAAGATCCTCGGGGGCAACTACGGCGCGACGGTCGTCGTGCCGTTCGCCAATGCGCGGATTGAGTTTCCGCGGCTCGACGTGAGCGGAGGAACCGGCACCGCCCTTTCCCAGGTATACGTCGCGCCCTTCAGCCTCGGCTGGCACTTCCCGCAGGCCGACCTCACGTTCCAATACGGCTTTTACGCTCCGACGGGCCGTTACACCGCGGGTGCTCCCGACAACACGTCGCTCGGGATGTGGAGCAACGAGCTGTCGCTGCGCGGCACGGTGTTCTTCGACCAGGCCAAGGACTGGCACGCCTCGCTGTCGGCGTTCTATGACATCAACGGCAAGAAGAAGGACCTGGACTGGAAGACGGGAGACCCCGTGACCCTGATGTACGGGCTCGGCAGGAACTACGGCTCCGGAATGCTCAAGGGCTGGGCCGGTGTCGCGGGCTACGCCCAGTGGCAGGTCACGGACACAACGGGCGCCGACGCTCCCAGCCTGGCCCGGTTGAACAAGACGACGATCTACGGCGTCGGGCCGGAGTTGACGGCCCTCCAGGGAGCGCTGACGATCCGGTACTTCTGGCAGTTCGGTGGCAAGTTCTCCACACAGGGCCCGGGGCTCTACGTCCAGTTCGCGATGCCGTTGAAGTTCTAACGAGGCTTCTGCCCCATCCTTTCACCGCCGAGGACCGCTAGGCCGGGCACCGATACGAGATCTCCATCCTCCAGGATGCCCTGGATGATGCCATGTCGGCGCAGGCACCGCAGGTGATGGCTCATGCGGCCGGGGCTGACGTGGGCCGGGCTTTTTCGGCAGGCGAGTCAACGGCTCGCGCAGGTCGCGATCGGAGAAGCCCCGGACGACACCCTCAGTGTGGACCTGGCCGATGGCCGCACGATCACGGTTCCGCTCGTTTGGTATCCGCGGCTATTGCAGGCGACCCCGGCGCAGCGGGCAAACTGGGAAGTCGTCGGCGCAGGGTATGGGATCCACTGGCCGGATGTCGATGAGGACCTCAGCTCGGAAGGTCTGCTGCGGGGCGCACCGGCGCCGCACGCGACCGTCGGCACAGATAGGTTGCGCTGGACACGGAGCTCCAGAGGACGCGCGTGAGCGCGCCGCTGAGCCACAAACCGGTATAATCGTCGGCCTCGCCCTTCTCGGCGGCGATCCGCGATTCGCGGACGTCGACCGAAAGGAAAGGAGCGCGAAATGGCCACCCTTTCGGAGACCTCCCCCGTCAGCGTCCCCTCGCTCGCCGCCGCCAAGGGGCGGGAGCGCATCGCCATGATGACCGCCTACGACGCGCCGTCGGCGCGCCTGCTCGACGCGGCGGGCATCGATGTCCTGCTGGTCGGAGACTCGGTCGAGATGACCGTCTACGGCGAGGACTCGACGCTCTCAGCCACGATGGACTCGATGGTCCGGCATTCGCGCGCCGTCTCCCGCGCCGCCAATCGCGCCCTCGTCGTCGGAGACATGCCCTTCCTCTCCTACCAGGCGCAGACTCCGGAGGCCGTGCGAAACGCCGGGCGCTTTCTCGCGGAGGCAGGCTGCGCGGCGGTCAAGGTCGAGGGAGGCCGGCGGGTGCTTCCCGCCGTCGAGGCCATCCTCGCGGCCGACATTCCGGTCATGGGGCACGTGGGCCTGACCCCCCAGTCCTACCGCAAGCTCGGCGGCTACAAGGTGCAGGGGCGCGAGGCCGACTCGGCGCGCGAGATCCTGGAGGACGCGAAGGCCCTGGCTTCCGCCGGCTGTTTCGCGGTTGTGCTCGAATGCGTGCCCGAGACGCTCGCGGCCGAGATCACCGGCGCGATCCCGGTGCCGACGATCGGCATCGGCGCCGGGCCGGCCTGCGACGGGCAGGTCCTCGTCTTCCACGACGTGATGGGCTTGACGCCGAATCTTAAGCCCAAGTTCGTCCGGCGCTACGCCGACCTCGCCTCGACGATTACCGAGGCGGCGCGCGCCTTCGCGCAGGACGTCAAGAGCGGCGATTACCCATCGAAGGAAGAGTCGTTCACCGGGATGAAGCCGACGACGTTGCGCCGCGTGCACTGAGCGCCGGGAGGGCCTGACCGAGCCTCTCGGCGGCGCGCGCGGCTCGAACGCCGGGCTGTGAGCTGCAGGACGATTTCACTGCCGTAGCAATCGACACGCGGGCTCAACTCGGAAGCTTGATGCGCCGCCGCAGATCCTGGAAGCGGGCGTCGGAGCGCAAGCCGTCGTATTCCGGCGAATCGAGATAAGGCAGGTTGGGCTCGCGCACGTCGAAGGCTTTCTCAAGCCATTGGATGGCGTGATCGCTTTCGCCCCCGGCCATGTACAGGCGGGAGATTTCCATGGGGCTCACGTAGGTCTGGCGAGAGCGCGCGGAGAGGGTTTCGGCGGCGCGCCTCATCGCGCCCCGGAAGCCCGCCTCCGCGTGGCCCCGTTCAAGGGCTTCCTGGACTTCCCGATCGCCGGCGTAGCGTCTCCGGTCCTCGGCAAGGGCCTCCCCGTACAGACC
>JBOGJK010000199.1:0-3625 GCA_050745345.1 Thermoanaerobaculia bacterium | reverse complement strand
GTGCTGACCGGAATTGGCGGCGGCCCTCTTGACGCCTGGTTCGGCGAAGAGTCCGTGCTCGGCTATCGGAATCCACGGGTCACGCGGCTTCTCGACGTCTTGAAGACCACCGCGAAGCCGGACGCGGTGGACCGCGCGTATCGGGAGATGTCGGACATCCTGCGCACGGATCAGCCAGTCGCGTTCCTCCTCCCCGATCGCACCACCGCCATCGTCCACCGGCGCGTTAAAGGGCTCAGCGCTCTGCGACCCAACCCGCTCCTGTTCGCGGAGGAGCTGTGGCTGGAGGATGGGAGCCACCGATGAACGAACAGAAGATGGCCTCGCCCAGACCGATCGGGCGGCGCCGATTCATGCAACTGTGCGCGGGTTCGCTGGCCCTCGCCGCCGTCGGGTGCCGCCGCAGTGATGACCCGGCCTATTCCCGCCGCTCCACGGTGGTCATGGCCGTCCGGGACGTTCGTGACGTCCTCCCGGACGCTGTGAGCCTCGACTTCCTCTTCTTCCTCCCCCTCGCCAAGCAGGACGAGCGGGGGGAGCTAGCGGGGCGGCTCGTCGAGCGATGGGAGCATTCCGCCGACGGCCGATCCGGACGAGGAGAATCGTCTCTACCGGGAGTTGGCCGAAATCTTCCGTGCGGAGCTTCCGCTGACCCGCCTCGTCTTTCGGCCTGCGGGTACCTTCGCCCACCGGCGGGTCCGGGGGCTGAGCACACCGTTCCGGGCGGATGCGAATACCAACATGGAGAAACTGTGGGTGGAGGAAGAGGTGCCGCGGTGAGCACTGCCGGACGACTCCATTGGCCGCTGCTGCTGGCGTGCGATCTTCTACTGCCCGGGCTCGGATGCGGCAGGGACGAGGAGCGAGGGCCGTCCAGCATCACCGTCTCATATCCCGGTGACGAGCGCGTGTTCGGTCCGTACTGGGACATGCCTTTCGCTCGACCGCCTGCTGTTCAAGGGCAAGGCCTGAGCCGAGCCCTCGCACTCCTCTTCGGACAAGGAGACGAACTTCCATGAAGCACGCGCAGACGATTCTCGGGTTGACCCTGTTGCTGGTCTGTTTCACCGCCGCCGCGGCCCAAGAGCCTCCGGCCGCGGGGAAGAAAGCAGAATGGACGGTGGACGACCTGCTGCTTTTCGAAACTGCCGACCAGTTCCGCGTCTCGCCAGACGGCCGCTGGGCGGTCTGGGTCCGCTCGGCGATGGACAAAGACAAGGGCGAAGTCGTGTCAAATCTCTGGTTAAGCAGCTTGACGGAGAGAAAAGAAATTCAACTCACGCGCGGAACCGCCACCCACTCGGCCCCGCGCTGGTCTCCCGACGGCTCCGTCATCAGCTTCTTGAGCACGCGCCCGCTCCCCAAGCCGAAGGAAGACCTCTCCAAGTCGCAGCTCTGGCTCATCAACCCCGCGGGCGGCGAGCCCTGGCCGCTGACTGAGTTCGAGCGCGGCCTCCGCGACTACGAGTGGAAGGACAAAGACACGATTGTCTTTGCCGTCCAGGAAGATCCCACCCACTACGAGAGCACGCTCAAAGAGAAGAAGGACACCTCGCAGGTGGTCGAGGACGCCCCCCACGAGCCGCCGGTGCGGCTGTTCCTGCTGAGCGTGAAAGACAAGCAGGTCAAGCGTCTCACCTCCAACGACGACTGGATTGAATACCTCTCGGTCTCGCCCGACGGCCATTGGGCGGTCACCCGCCACCAGCGCAGCTTGAGTTACGAGTACGACCAGCGCGTCCCGCCCGTCACCTTCCTGACCAACCTCGACACCGGCGAGCAGAAACAACTTTTCACCGACGGCAAAGTCATTCCCTTTGACGTCGGCTGGGCGCGCGACAGCCGGGGGTTCTATCTCGTCTCGGAGTACACCCACCACCCCCGCTACCGCGTGGCCACCATCGAGCTGCTGTACTACTACGACGTGGCGGCGGCGAAGGTGGTCCCCGTCAATCTCGAGTGGGCCAACGGGCTGGGCGGCAGCTACCAGATTACACCGGACGGCATCATCGCCCTGCTGGCCGACGGCGTGCGTTTCAAGCCCGCACGTTACACCAAACAGGGCGAGACGTGGTCGCGGGCCTGGCTCGAAGGCGAGCACGCCGGCAAGGTTTTTGACTGGGAGTTGGGCGACGACGGCCGCACGCTTGTCTACGCGTACTCCACCGCTGCCAAGCCCGAGCAGTGGTACCGGGCGCGTCTCGAGGCGAGCCGCATCGCAAAGCCGGCCCAATTCACCGACTTGAACCCCGGCTTCAAAGACAAGCCCGTCCACAAAACCGAAATCGTCCACTGGAAGGGCGCGCGCGAACAGGAGGTCGAAGGCATCCTCTACTACCCGCTGAACTACACCGAAGGCAAACGCTACCCGCTCATCCTCGCCATCCACGGCGGGCCGCAGGACGCCGACCTGGACGCCTGGTGGCAGAACTGGGCTTACCCCACGATTCTGCTCGCCGAGCGCGGCGCGTTCCTCCTGCAAGCCAACTACCACGGCAGCGCCAACTACGGGCTCGACTGGGTGGAGTCCATCGGCGGCGGCAACTACTACGACCTGGAGATTCCCGACCTCGAGACCGGCGTGGACGCTCTGATCGCGCGCGGGCTGGTGGACCCCGACAAGCTCGCCACCATGGGCTGGTCGAACGGCTCCTTCCTTTCCATCGAGCTCGTCACCCGCAACCCGCGCTACAAGGCCGCCTCGGTGGGCGCCGGCGGCGCCGAGTGGATCAGCGACTGGGCCAACGAGCCCGTCGGAGCCGCCTTCGACAACTACCACTTCGGCGCCTCCCCGCTCGACGACCCCGCGCTCTACATCCGCAAATCGCCCTTCTTCCGGATGAAGAACGTCCGCACGCCGACGCTTATCTTCTTCGGCACCGAGGACCGCAGCGTGGATCCGAGCCAGGGCTGGTCGCACTACCGCGCCCTCCAGCACCTCGGGCAGACCGAGGTGCGCTTCATCCTCTTCCCCGGCGAGCCCCACGTCCTGCGCCAGTACCAGCACCAGAAGCGCAAGGTGGAGGAGGAACTGGCCTGGTTCGACCGATACCTCTTCGGCACCTACAAAGAGCCCAACGAAGCCTTCCAGGAAGGCTCGCCCCTCGATGTGGCGCTGAAGCGCCAGCGCATCCAGAAGGTCGGAACCCAATACGGCATACTGAACGCAAAAAAGGCGCTCCTCCCCGAAGTGGTCAAGCGCAGAGACTTGGAGCTTGGCCGGTTCGAGGTCACACGTGCGCAATACGCCGCCTTCGACCGCAACTACCGCGTCGAGCCCGGAAGCCAGAACCTCCCTGTGGCCGGCATCAGCTTCGACCAGGCCCAAGCCTACTGCACCTGGCTAAGCAAGCTGACCGGGGAAAAGTACCGGCTGCCGAACGAAGATGAAGTGAAGTCGGTGTACGAGTCCGCCCGGGGCAGCGAGAACACGCTCGACCACTGGGCAGGGTACGCGTTGAACCCAGACGATGCGGCGCGGCTGGAGAAGAAACTTGCCGAGCTGCCCGGGGCGGCGCCGCTGCTCCGCGAGGTGGGCCAGTTCCAGGGCCGCGGCGAAGAGGAGCTGGTGTTCGATCTCGGCGGCAACGCCGCCGAGTGGGTTATCGGCAGCGATGGCAAGGGC
>JBOGJK010000198.1:0-8620 GCA_050745345.1 Thermoanaerobaculia bacterium | reverse complement strand
CAGGACCGCGTAGGAGTCCGCGAGGCCGGCATACGCCAGCGCGAACGCGGGATCCTTCTCGATGGCTTTCTGGAAGAACTCGGTCGACTGCTGAAGACCGGCCGCGGTTCTCTTTTCCCACTCGTAGCGGCCCTTGAGGTAGAGCTGGTAGGCCTCCGTGCTCTCCGTGTAGCGTTTCTTGAGCTTCTCCTTCTCCTCGCCCGTCAGGCGCAGGCGGAGCTTCTCGGAGATCTCCTTCGCGATCTCCTCCTGGACCGTGAGGATGTCGGAAAGCTTGCGGTCATAGTGGTCGCCCCAGATCTGGGCGCCGTTGCCGACGTCGACGAGGTCGGCCTGCACCGAGAGCGTGTCGCCGCGCTGGAGCACCTTGCCCGAGACGACCGCGCGGGCGTTGAGTTCCCGGCCAGCCTTTTGGGGATCCTCGTCGCGGCCCTTGTAGCGAAAGACGCTGGATCGCGCGACGACCCGAAGCTCGCGCAGTCGCGACAGGCTGTTGATGATGCTCTCCGTGATGCCGTCGCTCAAGTACTCCGTCTCGGGGTCCTTGCTCGCGTTGACGAAGGGAAGCACGGCGATCGAGTCGAGGGCCGCCCCGGTGGTCGTCGAGCGGCGCCACCAGATCGCCGCGACGGCCAGAGCCAGGATCGCGGCGGCGGCGATCGGGAGGGCCATCCGCTTCCAGGATCTCGCCGGCCGGAGGGCCTGGGGCGCGGCGCCCGAGGCGTCCGAGAGAGCATCGAGGTCGAACGCGAGGTCGTGCGCGGAGTGGAACCGGCGCTCCGGGTCCTTCTCGAGGCAGTGCCGCACGGCACGGTCGAGGCCGGGAGAGATGTTGCGATTCGTCGCCGAGAGCTCCGGGGGGTCCTTCGTCAGGATGGCGGACATCGCGTCGGCGGCCGTGTCCCCCTGAAATGCCCGCCGGCCCGAGAGCATCTCGTAAAGGATCGCTCCGAAGGCGAAGATGTCCGAGCGAGCGTCAGACGCCTTGCCGCGCACCTGCTCGGGGGACATATAGCCGAGCGTGCCGAGGATCACGCCCGGATCCGTCGCGGGGCCGGCCGTCGGCAGATTGGTCTGGCTCGTCGATCCCGGCGCCTCGGTCAGCTTCGCGAGGCCGAAGTCGAGGATCTTCACGCGGCCGTTCCGCGTCACGAAGATGTTCTCGGGCTTCAAGTCCCGATGGACGATGCCCCGCTCGTGGGCGGCTGCGAGCCCGTGGGCGATCTGCAGGGCGTGCTCGAGCGCGCGTCGGGGGGCAAGGGCCCCGGCGGCCATGTGGCCTCGGAGGGTGTCGCCCTGCAGAAGCTCGGTGACGACGTAAGGCGCTCCGTCCTGCTGTCCAACGTCGTGGATCGTGAGGATGTTGGGATGATTGAGCGCGGACGCGGCCCGCGCCTCCTGCCCGAACCGCCGCAGGCGGTCCGCGTCCTGCGAGAACGACGCGGGCAGCACCTTGACCGCGACCTCGCGCCCCAGCCGCGTGTCACGCGCCCGGTACACCTCGCCCATCCCGCCCGCGCCGAGCGGCGCGAGAATCTCGTACGGGCCGAAGCGAGTACCGGCCGTGAGCATTCGTCGGCTTTCTAGAAGCCCTCCGGCATCATGGTGCGAATCACGTGTCGGCCGTGCCGGCGGTACACCTTGAAATCTCGATCCAGCGTGAGCAGCACGGCATCGGACATCTGCTCGCTCATCCGGACGAGGCACGCGTCCGCGAGGGACATCGGGACGTTGGCGTAGCGGGCCAGGAGCCGCCGGACGGGAGGCGTCTCCGCTTCCAGCCGGAAGGCAGCCCGCAGGAGGCCGCGCTCGACGAGCTTCAGGACCGCGTCCGCGCCGCCTCTGGTGTGTCGCAGAAGAAAGCAGGCCTCGGAGAGGACCGCGTCGCACGTGAAGAGAGGCGCCTGGACGCTGGACAGGACGGCCTTCGTCCACTCGTGGTGGCGGTCCCGTGCGTTCAAGAACGCCACGAGGGGCCCCGTGTCGACCAGGACCGACTCGGTCACCGGCCGTAACCCTCGAGTCGTCGCTTGTTGACGGAGAGATCGGGCGCCGCAGTGACGGACCCCGCCAGGTCGAGCGCCCGCGCGAGGAACGTGCGATGCGATCCGCGACCCTCCTTCGGCAGGAACTCCGCGATCGCCAGGCGCACGACGACGGACTTGCTGCGGCCGGTCCGCCGCGCGAGCTCGGTCAGCTGGGCATCCAGGGAATCCGGCACCTTCAGGCTCATGGTCTTCATCGCGGGCTCCCGATAATACAAATCTGCCAGACACATAATACCACCGCGCCGGCGCCGAGCGGCGCGAGGATCTCGTAGGGGCCCGGGCGCGCGCCGGGGGAGAGCGTCATGGCTTCTTCAGCGGCTCGGCCCAGTTGAGCACGACGACGAGCGGATCGGGCGCCTCTTCACGGGCTCGGAGGAGCGCCAGGAAGCGGCCGTCGGGAGCGACATCGTACCGAGTGACGACGTCGAAACCCGGGTCGCCCTCGGAGAAGAGAGGCAGGGCAAAAAGGGGCCGGCCTTGCCCGAAGGTGAGTTCGTCCCCCTTCCGACCCACGGGAACGGCCAGGAGCTGGCCGGACCGGACGTAGAAGAGCTCCTTGCCGTCGGGGCTCCAGCGGGGCCGCGAGCCTCCCTCGGAGGTGACGCGCAAGCGGCGCGCGGCATCGGGAAAGGAGGCGGCATAGATCTCCTTTCGGCCGGACTCGTCCGAGGCGTAAGCGACCCAGCGGCCGTCGGGAGAGAAATCGCCGTTGGTCTCGTCGTCCGCGGTCCCGACGAAGGTACGGGGCTGGCGGTCTCCCGTCAACGGAACGACTTTCAGATCTCCGAGGGTCCCGGGATTGAACTCCCGGTAGAGCAGGTAGCGCCCGTCGGGAGAGACGTCGTTGGCCGTCTTGGTCGTCTCCGACTCCAGGAAGGTCTTCAGGTCCGGTCCGCCCCGCGGCGTGGTTTCCCAGAGGTTCCAGGGCCCGCGGGAATACGCCGAGAAGAAAATGCGCCGCCTGTCGGGCGAAATGACCGGAATGAGCTGCGCGACGGCGTCGCGCGTGAGCCGGATGCCTCGCCCCACGCCGGTGTCGAACATCCAGATATCAGGGGGCAAAGAGTGCTCGGTCTGGGACGTCACGGCCGTGTGCCCGTCCGCCGAGAGCGCGAAGGAGAGGTACTGCCCTGCGGGCCCGACGGTCGAGATCTCCTTGCCGGACCGGTCGAGCCAGACCATTCGCGTCGGGCTCACGCTGGCCTGCGACGGATACACCAGCAGGTTCTCCGAAACCGAGAAGAAGGGGGCACCCGGGGCGTTGAAGGTCTCGACGTTGGAAGCCAGCACGAACGGCTCTCCCCGGATGGCCAGCGACTTCGGGTCGCAGGCGGCCGCCATGAGGCTGAGCGCGCGCCCGAAGAGGAGATACCCGGGCGAAGCGAAGGTGGCGCCCGTGTCGTCGGACAGGACCAGTCGCGTCCCGGGGTCGTCGAGGGATCCCACGAAGGTCGCACGGGATAAGGGCGCGTTGACGTCGCTCGGTTTTCGGACCTCGTACAGGAAGCGGCGGCCACCCGGAAGAAAGCGCGGCCAGCGGTGCGACCTTTCGCCCGACTCCAGGCGTGTTGCCGGCACGGGCTTTCCGCCGGCCGCGGCCACGCGCATCAGGGGAAAGAGGTTTCCGGGTGAGTAGAGAATCGTTCCGTCCTCGCCCCAACTTCCACCGCGCGGCTCGAGAACGTCGTTGGCGAGCAGGCGCGGCGGCTGGGGCGAACGAGAAGCCTCGATCACCTTCAACGCCCCTCTCGCGAAGAAGCCGATGAATCGGCTGTCGGGCGACCAGAAAGGAAAGAGCGCGCCCTCGCCTCCCGGCACGGGGTAGGGCTCGGGTGCGTCCATTTCCCGGACCCAGAGGCGGGTCGAACCGTCCGCATCGCGGGTGCCGAAGGCGAGCCGTCGTCCGTCGGGAGACACGGCCGCGGGCGCCGAGTTGGGGCCGTAATTGAAGATCGTGCCGGGCGGCGGAAGCAGGAGCGTGCGCATGGCGGGTGGCCGCGATCTCGGCCGCAGCCCGGAGGTGAGTCCGAAAACGGCGAGCGCCGCGCCCGTGGCGGCGATCGCCCAGGGGAGGACCGCGAAGCGCCGGCGGCGGACAGGCGCCGGGATTGCCGGCTCCGCGGCGGACCGGTCCTGTCGGATGCCCTCGAGCTGAAGGGCCACGTCGCGCGCCGTCTGCCAGCGCTCCTCCGGCTCCTTGGCGAGACAGGTCGAGACCACGCGGTCGAGGGCTCGTGGCGCGAGCGGTTGCTCGCGAGAGATCGGCGCGGGCTCGTCCCGGAGGATTGCCCCGATGAGCGACGCTCGCGTCGCGCCCGAGAACGCTTTCCGTCCGGTCGCCATCTCGTAGAGCACGAGGCCGAGCGCGAAGATGTCCGTCCGCGCGTCAGCGTCCTTGCCCTCGAGCTGCTCGGGCGCCATGTACTGGACCGTTCCGAGGACCATGCCCGCCTCGGTGAGCGGCGTCTCGGTCGGAAGAGCCGTGAGCGACCCGGCCGAAGGAGACGGGCCGATCGCCCGGGCGAGGCCGAAGTCGAGCACCTTCACGCCCGAGGAAGTCAGCATGACGTTGGCGGGCTTCAAGTCCCGATGCACGATGCCCTGCCGGTGCGCCTTCTCGAGAGCGTCGGCGATCTCGGCCCCGGACCGCAGCGCCTGATCCATCGGCAGCGGGCCCTTCGCGAGCCGGTCCGAGAGCGTCTGTCCTTCGAGAAGCTCCATGACGAGGTACTCGATTCCGTCCTCGTTCCCGACGTCGTAGAGCGCGCAGATGTGCGGGTGCGAGAGCTGCGAGATCGTTCTCGCCTCGCGCTCGAACCGCTGTCGCGCCTGGTCGGATGTCGTGAGCTCGGGCGGCAAGACCTTGACCGCGATCTCGCGCCCGAGCCGCGTGTCCCGCGCCTTGTACACCTCGCCCATCCCGCCCGCGCCGAGCGGCGACAGGATCTCGTAGGGCCCGAGGCGCGTTCCGGCGGCGAGGGTCATCCGTCGCTCACCCCAGCCTCGTGGCCACCGCCGGGAAAGACCGCAGGAGCTTCTCGTCGGAAGTGACCAGAAGCACACCGAGCTCCTCGGCGAGGACGACGAACTCACAGTCGTAGGCCGAGCAGTCCGAATCGTCGACGCGCGCGAGCACCTGCGCCGATGGGACCGAGAACTCGCGGCCGCGCATCTGCCCTTCAGCCTCGTCGGCGATCTGGAGGGCGGTCTCGAGGTTGAGATCGCCCCGGCGGAGGCAGCCCGCGAGCACGCTGCGGAACTCGGACCGCCACAGCACCGGAGCGTTCCAGACCGGATCCCGCTTCAAGAGACGCTCGGCCTCCGCCGTCCGATCCCCGGGCAGCCACAGGTATGCGAGCACGTTGGTGTCGACGACGATCATCGGCGCCCGGCGTTACGCAGCGCGGCGAGGTCGGAGTCCGTCAGCCGCCCGCCCACACGCTCGCGCAGTTTCATCGCGCGGGCAAGGAGCGCTTCGGGGTCGAGCTTCTGGGGGGCCGTGGCGGCCTCGAGAAGGGTGATGATGTGACTGTTCAGGCTGCGGCGCTGCTGCAGCGCCCGGGCTTTGAGCTGCCGGTGGAGCTTGTCCGACAGGTCCTTGATCGTGATCGTGGCCATGGCCTCTCCTGTGGTTTCAAAACACAATCATAACGCAACCATCTCACGGCGGGCCTTGACCGCGGCGAGCACCCGGCGCAGCGGAAGTGGCCCCTTCGCAAGGCGGTCCGAGAGCGTCTGCCCTTCGAGAAGCTCCATGACGAGGTACTCGATTCCGTCCTCGGTCCCGACGTCGTAGAGCGCGCAGATGTGCTGCGAGATCGTTCTCGCCTCGCGCTCGAACCGCTGTCGCGCCTGGTCGGATGTCGTGAGCTCGGGCGGCAAAACCTTGACCGCGACCTCGCGCCCGAGCCGCGTGTCCCGCGCCCGGTACACCTCACCCATGCCTCCCGCGCCGAGCGGCGACAGGATCTCGTAGGGACCCAGGCGTGTTCCGGCGGAAAGGCTCATGGCCCTCCGAAGCTGGCCCGGATTCTATCGCCCGGTCAGGCCGACGCCGCGGCCTCCGCGCGCTTCCTCCGGCGCTCGGCGAGGGCGTAGAGGACGAAGCCCGCCGCGAGGAAGCCGAAGGAGCCGGCAAACACCTGCACGAAGAAGCCCGCCTTGTCGGCGGAGTCGGCCGGCGGAATCAGGGCGAGGACGATCGCGACGACGGTCGTGAGGAAACCGAGGCCGTTCCAGAACAGGCTGCCTCCCGCGCCTCCCGGAATCGGGACGGCGCCAGGCTGCCGCGCGATCTGCCCGCGCAGCTTGATCGCCGACGCGAACATGTACATGTACGGGATGAAGTAGACGATGAGCGTCGCGTTCACGAGCTTCAGGTAGGCGCCCTTGACCGTATCGCCCTGGGTGGCCGCGACGATGAAGATCGCGGAGAGGGCCGCCTGGAAGAGCATCGCGAACCACGGCGTCTTCCACTTCGGGTGCGTCTTTCCGAAGATGGGCGGCAGAAACTTGTCCAGTCCGCCGACGAAGAGGAGCCGCGCGTTGCCGATCAGCCACGCGCCGATCCCGCCGAGCCCCGCGAGCGTCATCAGGAGCGCGACGGGCGAGCCGAGCCAGCCGAGGCCCTGCTTCGCCCCAGCCTTCGTGATCGCCTGGTTGACGCCCGAGATGATGGAGGTCTCGTTCTGCGGAAGCGCCCACATCAGCGAGATCGTGCCGAGCAGATAGCACGCGGCAATGGTCAGCCCCGAAATGATGATCGCCCGGGGAAGAGTCTTTCGCGGCTCGACGACTTCGCCGGCGAGCATCGGGGCGAGCTCCAGTCCCGCGAATCCGAAGCACAGGTTCGCGAAGAAGAGGATCGTCGGAAGATTTCCGAAATCCGGGACGAGGCTGCCGGCGGTGATCGGCGTCGAGGAGCCGAAGCGAAAGAGGGCGATGAGGCCGACGACGATAAGCGCTCCCGCCGGCAGCCACTGCGCGAAGCCGCCGATGTTCTGGACCCACTTGCCGCTCTTCATGCCGACGATGTTGAAGAAGAGCGCGATCGCCAGAAGCACGAGCGAGGCCCCCGCCGCGTAGAGCGCGCTCTGTTCGAGGTGGGCGAATCGGAGCCCGAAGACGTAGAGCGCGAAGACGACCGTCGACAGCGTCAGCGTCGGGAAGTAGAGGATGTTCGAGGCCCAGTAGAGCCAGCCGGCGAGAAAGCCCTGCCGGGGACCGAAGGCCTTCGATGTCCAGACGTAGAGCCCCCCCTCTTCGGGGATCGCCGAGGCGAGCGCGATGACGGCGAAGCCCTGCGGGATGAAGAAGGCGATTGCGGCGAGCACCCAGAGCGAGAGCGACGAGGGGCCGTTGGCCGCCGCGAGCGCGATCCAACGCATGCCGACGATCGCGGCGACGTTGAAGAGGACGATGTCCTTGGTCTTGAGCGCGCGCTCTAACGCCATGCGTCGATGCCTCCGCCGGAATGCCCAAGCATTGCCTTTGTGTCATCACTCGAGCGTCGCGAGCCAGATGTCGGCCTCCTGGGTCGCATGGTTGACAAACAGAAACTTCTCATCCGGTGAGATTGCCCAGGTCTGGGTGAACCGGCCCGCAAAGGACTGAAGCAACGCCCGGCTCTCGCCCGAACGCGTGTCGAGGAGCGCGATGCCGCGCCGTTCATCGGAGCTGACGAGGATGTGATGCCCATCCCGAAAGGGCGCGAAGCGCATGGCGGTACCGCCGAGCGGGAGTTTCTCGTAGGACCGAGACGAGAGTGTGTAAGTCATCCCCTCGGGCCTCGTTCCCTCGGCGTCTCGCCTCACGACGCCCAGAAGTTGCAGGTTGTCGGGAGTCCAGGCCCTCGCCTCGAATGAGAGCCCGGGTCCGGGAGGCGGCAGGGACTCGACGTGTCCCGCGGTCCGGCCGCCGCCCATCGACACGAGCTGCGTGTCGCGGCCCCGGGCAAACGCGATGAAGGCCCCGTCCGGTGACCAGATGGGGTCGGTGGGACTCTCGCCCGAGGTGCGGGTCAGTTGCGTCAGCGCGCTTCCGTCCACGCCGATCGTCCAGAGCTCCCAGCGGCCGTTGCGGTCCGACTGGAAGGCGATCGTCTGGCCGTCGGGTGAGAAGGTGGGATGGCGATCCCGCCAGGTGTCGTCCGTGAGCTTCTTGAGCCCCGACCCGTCGGACCGCATGAGGTAGATGTCTTCCTGTTTCCCCGGCGAGCCGAAAGCGAGCCAGTTTCCGTCGCGTGAGATTGCGAGATCGTCCACGATCATCGTTCCGCTCCAGATCTCCTCGGCGGCGGCCGTGACACCCCGGCCAGCGTCCAGAGGGAAGCGTTGAAGGTGGAACGCCCATTCCCGCGCCATGTAGATGATCTTCCGGCCGTCGCGCGAGAGACGAAACTGCATGATCGCTCGGGCCGGGAGCGTCACTGGTTCGGGGTCTCCTCGCGGGCGGCCGCTTGTCTCGTCGATCGGAATCCGCCAGAGGTTCAACGTGCCGTTGCGGTCGCTCAGGAAATAGAGAGAGCGGCCGTCCGGGGACCAGATCGGGTTCCAATCGATCGCGGCATCCTG
>JBOGJK010000197.1:0-9955 GCA_050745345.1 Thermoanaerobaculia bacterium | reverse complement strand
GTGAACCGTGAAGCGTAAGCCGTAAACCGACTGGTCGATTCACGGTTCACGGTTTTCGGTTTACGGCCCCTGCTTCCTTCGGAGCACCTTCGCCAGGAAGGCGTCGGCGCGCGCGTCGGCGTCCTTCGCATCCTCCGCCCGGAAGACGTCCGGGCGGCTGGAGGAGGCGAAGGCGTGCCCCGCGTCCGGGTAGGTCTTGAAGTCCACGTCCCGACCGGCGTCCCTCGCGCGGCGCCCGAAGGCCTGCACGCTCTCGGCCGAGATACCCTGGTCCTTCCCGCCGAAGTTTCCGAGCAGGGGGACCTTCAACTCCGCGATCACCGCGCGGTCCGTCACGAGGCGACCGTAGTAGATCACCGCTCCCGAGAGCGTCGGCTCCGCGAAGGCCAGCGCGAGGGAGTAACCGCCCCCCATGCACCAGCCGATCGAGGCGATCCGCGCCGGGTCCACGTCCGGCCGCGAGCGCAGGAACGCGACGGCCGCCTTCAGGTCGCGCATCGCCTGGTCCTCGGGAAGGCCGCGCATGAGCTGGTGCGCCGCGTCCGGGTCCGTGGCCACCTTGCCCCGGTAGAGATCGGGCGCCAGCGCCACGTATCCCTGCGCCGCGAAGCGATCCGCCTTCTGCTTGACGAAATCGTTCAAGCCCCACCACTCCTGGATCACGACGACCGCGCCCCTGCGGCCCGCGCCTTCCGGAACCGCGAGGTAGCCCGAGGCCGTCTCCGGGCCGCTCGGAAACGAGACCACCTTTCCCGCCGCCGACGCGACGGCCGCAAGGAGCACCAGGACCGCGCCCGTGAAGACTGCTTTCCGGATCATGGCTCCTCCATCCCTGCACGGCCGACTCTATTGCCTGGGAAGCGTCTGGGCAACCGGAACGCCGCGCGCCTCGGGTTAGTCTTTCCGCGTGAGCGCGCTCTTCCCGGCCGAGCCCATGGACGAGGAGTCGCGTCTCCAGCGTCTCTACGACCGTCTCGCCTGGCGCTTCGGCCTCGGGGCCGCTCAGGTACGCCTCTCCCGGCGGAAGCTGACGGGAGGCGAGATTCGCTATGGAAAGCCCCACGTCATCACGATCTCGGCGCACCTCTCGGAGGCGGAGCGGCGAGAGACGCTGCTCCACGAGGCGGCGCACGCCTGGGCCTTCGCAATGCGGCGAGTCCGCGCGGGGCACGGGGCGCTCTTCCAGCGGCTCGCCCGAAGGCTCGGCGTCAAGGGCCGGCACGCCCCGCTGACGCCGGCGCTCTCGGCCTTTCGCGCCCGCAAGCAGATCCTCTACCGGTGCGAAGGATGCCGACGGATCTTCCGGCGTTTCCGGGCCTTTCGCCGCGGGCGCTACTGCGTCGCGTGCGATCAGGCGGGACGCCCTTGCCGGCTGCGGCGGGTGACAGAATAACCGGATGCCCTCCTTTCCCGCCGGGTACCGCATCGGGCACTACACCGACGAGAGGGGACGGACCGGCTGCTCCGTGATCCTGCCGCCGCCCGGCACCACGGCCGCCGTGGACGTGCGCGGAGGCGCGCCGGGCACCCGGGAGACGGGGGTCTTCACGCCGGGAAACCTCGTCTCGGAGATCCACGGACTGCTCTTCACCGGCGGGAGCGCCTTCGGCCTGGCCGCGGCCGCCGGCGTAACCTCCTGGCTGCGGCGCCGCGGCGTCGGTTTCGGGGTCGGGCCCGCCCGGGTCCCGATCGTGGCGGCCGCCGTGCTCTTCGACCTCGCGGTGGGCGACCCGGAGGCCTTCCCGGGAGAGGCCGAGGGCCTGGCCGCCTGCGAGGCGGCGCGGGAGGGCGAGGTCGCGACCGGGCACGTCGGCGCAGGGTGTGGAGCCACGGTCGGCAAGCTCTTCGGGGTGGAGCGCGCGGCGCCGGGCGGCATCGGATGCGCTTGCGTGGAGCTGCCTGGCGGAGCGCGCGTCGCGGCGCTCGCGGCCGTCAACGCTTTCGGAGACGTCGTCGACCCGGACAGCGGCGAGCGCCGCGCCGGCCCTTCGGGCATGGGCCCCGACTTCCGCACGGCCCGCGCCCTCTGTCACGAGCGCCTCGACGACAGCCCGCTGGTCGCCGGGAACACGACGCTCGTCTGCGTGGCGGCGACGGTCCCCTTCGACGGCGCCGCCCTCCAGCGCGTTGCGATCGAGGCGCAGGACGGTGTCGCCCGGTCGGTGCGCCCGGCGCACACGCTGGTGGACGGCGACGTGGTCTTCGCGCTCGCGCCCGCCGGCGGCGCTCCGCCCCTTGCGGCGAGACTGCGCGTCGGCGCGGCGGCGGCGGAGGCGGCGGCGCGGGCGATCGTGGACGCCGTGAGGACGTAAACAGTAAACCGGGAACCGCAAGCCAGCTCGAGAACCGTGCGGGGCTTCGGTTCACGATTCTCGGTTCACGGTTCACGGTTCACGGTTCACGGTTCACGATTGCCGGTTCACGGTTCACGATGAGGCTCGAGACCTCCTCCGCCGAGCGCCGGGGGGCGCTGCTCGTGGCCGGGGCGGCCTTGCTCTGGTCCGCCGGCGGTCTCGGAATCAAGGCTGTGGACGAGCCGGCGATCAAGATCGCTTTCTACCGCTCCCTGTTCGCCGCGGCGGCGCTGTACCTGCTCTTGCGGCCGACCCGGTTTCCGCTCCGGCCCTCGTTTCTCGCCGCCCTCGCAAGCTACGCCGGCTGTCTCATCACGTTCGTGGTCGCGACCAGGTGGACCACGGCGGCCAACGCCATCTTCCTCCAGTACACCGGCGTCGTCTGGGTCCTGCTCGCCGCTCCCCTGCTGCTGGGAGAGCCACGGCGCCGAGCCGATACCGCCGCGATCGGCGCGGCCCTGGGCGGCATGGCGCTCTTCTTCGTCGGGAAGCTCGAGACGCGGGGGCGGGCGGGAGACCTGATGGCGCTTCTCTCGAGCGTCCTCTTCGCCTTCCTCGTGCTGTCGCTGCGGCGCGAGCGCGGGAGCGGCGCCGAAGCGGTCGTCACGTTCGGCAACTTCCTCGCGGCGGCAATCCTCCTTCCGTTCGTGGCGGGCGACCTGTCGCTCTCCGGCCGCTCCCTCGCGCTGCTCCTCCTGCTGGGCGTCTTCCAGCTCGCCGGCGCCTATGCCCTCTTCGTGAAGGGCATCCGGCACGTTCCCGCGGCGAAGGCGTCGTTGATCGGCATGCTGGAGCCGGTGGCCAACCCGCTGTGGGTCTTCCTCTTCCTCGGGGAGCGGCCGAGCCCGTGGGCGCTCGCGGGGGGCGCGATCGTGCTCGCCGCGGTCGCCTGGCGCACGCTTGTCTCCGGCCCTCCGGCCGCCGAGGCGCCGCCGCCGGACTGATCAGCCCGGGACGTCTCCTTCGAACAGCGGCTGCTGCACCGGGGCGAGCAGCGGCAGGACCGCCTCGAGCGAGTCGGGCGCCCAGTAGGGGCGCCGGTCGCGGTCGAGGCGCAGGACCGACACCCCCCATTCCGCCACGAGCTCTTCGATCTTCTGGTCGATCGCCCGCTGGAAGGCGTCGTCCACGTCGCGCAGCCCGTCGAACTGGAGCGAGCCCACGATCGGCACCTTGATGAGCAGCTGGTAGGTCGCCGTCCACCAGCGCACCAGCGGCTCGAGCATCGGGGCGCGCCCCGTCTGGAGCAGGTAGCAATAGTTGTCCAGCACGCTGCGGTCGCACACGACGACCTCCGCCTTGTGCTCGGCGACGAGCTCCTCGGCGATCTCCGTGTGGAGGATCCAGGACTGCGCGGCGATCGTCGTGTCCCGGTTGATGGGGAGCGGACAGAAGCGAGCGACTTCGCGCACCATCTCGACGACCTTGTCCCGCTTCTTGAGCAACGCCGCGAGCTCGAAGCAGAGGGTCGTCTTTCCGACGCCGTGAGAGCCGATGAACGCGACCTTCATGCCGGGAGACGGTAGACGGGAGACGGGAGGCGAAGCAAGACCTCCGAACGCACGTCTACCCTCTACCGTCTTCCGTCTTCCGATCCTCGGGCAGCCCGAACTCGCCCCGCAGCCGCTGTCCGTCGGCGTCGAGCGCCGGCGGAAACGCGAGCGGCGCTTGGTGCCCGTCGACCCGGATCGGGGAGGCGACGAACCGCACGCCGCGGGCCTCGCGCACGGCGCCCAGGGCGCGGGCCGTCTCCGAAAGGAGGGCCTCCAGCGGCCCGCGCACCGGCCCCGCCGGCACCCCGCCTTCCCGGAAACGCTCGAGCCACGCGGCGCGCGGCCCCCGCCGGAAGACCTCCTCGAGCGCGCTTTCGAGCTCGACGCGGTTGCCGACGCGCGCCGGGTTGGTCGCGAAGCGGGGATCCTCCCTCCAGGAGGGACGTCCGACGATCTCGCAGAGCCGCGCAAACTGCGGGTCCGTGCCGACCGCCAGGATGAATTCCCCGTCGGAAGCCCGGAAGGGGCGGTAGGGAACGATCTGCGGATGCGCGTTGCCGTGCCGCCGCGCCTCCTCCCCCGTCAGCAGGGCCGCCTGCGCCACGTTTACCAGCGAGGCGAGCGTCGAGGAGAAGAGGTCGGTCTCGACGTGTGCCGCGGCCCCGCCGCAGTCGCGGGCGTGGAGCGCCGCCAGGATCCCGACGGCCGTGTAGCAGCCCGCGAAGAGGTCCGAGACGGCCACGCCGACTTTGGCCGGGGCGCCCGCCGCTTCGCCGGTGACGGCCATCAACCCGGCGCCGGCCTGCGCGAGCAGATCGAAGCCCGGCGACGAGGCGTCGGGGCCTTCCCGCCCGAAGCCGGTGATCGAGGCGGTCACCAGAAGCGGGTTCTCCCGGCGCAGCTCCTCGAGCGGCAGGCCCAGCCGGGCAAGACCGCCCGGCGCGAAGTTCTCGACGAGGACATCCGCCCGCGCCGCGAGCAGGCGAACCGATTCGCGGCCGGCGGGGCTCGAGAGATCGAGCGCGATCGACTCCTTGTTGCGGTTGACCGAGAGGTAGTACGCCGCGAGCCCGCTCTCCGCGTGGTGGGGCGGGCCCCAGCCGCGGGTGACGTCGCCTCCCGCCGGATGCTCCACCTTGATGACGCGCGCTCCCAGGTCCGCGAGCAGCATCGTGCAGAAGGGGCCCGCGAGGACGCGCGAGAGGTCGAGGACCAGCACACCGGAAAGAAGCGCAGGCACCGCGGTGACCTACCCGCGGCGGGCGGCGGGACGCCAGCCGAGCGGCCCGGGCAGGAAGTGAAAGAGGCCGAGCGGGGAGGACTCGACCCCCTCGAGCCTCTTCGAGAGGCCCCAGTACTGCTCCGCGCTCCAGAGAAAGTCGGCGGGCGGATCGGCCGCGAGGAGCCGATGAATCTGCCGGTACAACTCGAGTCTCCGGCCGTCGTCGAGCTCCCGCCGGGCGGCCTCCATCGCGCGATCGGCCTCGGCGCTGGCGTAGAAGCCGGAGTTCTGCCCCTTCGGCGGGGCCATGCTCGAGTGGTAGAAGGGATACGGGTCGAGGTTCGGCGGGAGAAACGTGTTGGCGGTGGGAATCACGTCGAACTCGCCGGCCGTGAAGCGTTGCGCAAAGGCGGCCCAGTCGAGCGGCCGGAGCACGAGCTCGATCCCCGCCTTCCCATAGGCCTCCCGCAAGATCTCCCCGATGTTGGTGTAGATCCGTTCCCCCGGCGGATAGACGAACTCGATCGAGGCGCGCCGGCCGCGCTGTCGACGGATGCCATCCCTCCCCATCGGGAGCCCCGCCTCGTCGAGCAGCCTTGCGCTCTCCGCTGGGTCGAACGGCGGCGGGGCGACATCCGGCGCGTTTTCGTGCGCGCCCGCGGGATAGGGCCCGGAAATGAGCGCCGCGCCCTCGGGAACGTAGAGCCGCCTCGCCGTTTCTGCCCTCGGCCAGGCCCGGGCGAGCGCGCGGCGCACCCGCACGTCCGCCAGAATCGGGTTGCGGCAGCTCCAGACGACTATCACGACGGAGAACTGCGGCGCCTTCAGGATCCGGTTTCGCGCGGCGAACTCGGCCGAGCGCTCGGCCTGGCCGCGCTGGTCGCGGCTGATGCGGAACTCGTCGAGCTCTCCCCGGGTCCCCGCGCGGAAGCGGACGGCTCCGTCCGGGATGACGCGAAAGACGATCCTCTCGAACGGGTAGGCCTCGGCAGGCTGGTCGGCCCGGCGAACGAGGGTCAGCTTCTGGTTGGCTTCCCACGATTCGAGGCGGTAGGGGCCGCTCGCGAAGGGCTGGCGGTCCGCGGAGCCCGGAGTCCGCGCGAAGGCCGCACGCGAGACGATCGGCAGGTTGAAGGCGAGCAGTCTCTGGGCGTAGGGCTCTCGGAACCGGACCACCGCGCGGGTCGCCTCCGGAGTCTCGACGGCGACGACGTCCTCGAACCCCCACCTCCAGTTGAGCGCCGGGACCTTCGGATCGCGCACGCGGTCGATCGTGAAGGCGACGTCCTGCGAGGTCACCGGTGTGCCGTCCTCCCAGCGCGCGGCCGGATCCAGGCGGAAGTCGAACGCCAGCCCGTCGGGCGAGGCGGTCCAGGACGCGGCGAGCGCGGGGACGTAGCGCCGCTCGCGATCAATGCCGATGAGGGGCCGGAACAGCATCTGCTCGACCCGCAGGCCGATCTCCTCGTTGGTGGTCGTCGGGTCGAGCGTCGGAGGATCTCCCTCCAGATGGCGATAGAGGGTCTCCGAGAAGGCCGGAGGCGCCTCGCGGCGCGCGCAGGAAACCGGCCAGAGCGCGGCGAGCGCCACCAGAAACCGTGCAATCGTTTTCATCAGCGGTCGGGGACAGAATAGCATCCAGCCCGTGGCGAGCGTCGTCTTCGACATCGAGACCATCGGCGTCGAGTGGGACTCGCTCGACGACTCCCAGAAGACCTACCTCCAGAAGAACGCGCGCACGGAGGAGGAGCGGCAGAAGCTCCCCGAGAACCTCTCCCTCTGGCCCTTCACCGGGCGGGTCGTGGTGCTCGCGATGCTCAACCCGGAGTCGGGCCGCGGCTGCATCTGGTACGAGAAGACCGACGGCCGCCGCGAGGAGACCTCCTCGGACGGGCTCTTCCAGTTCGTCGGAGAAACGGAGCCCCTGTTCCTGGCCGAGTTCTGGAGCGCGATCGCGCGCTACCACCGCTTCGTGACGTTCAACGGGCGCGGCTTCGACGGTCCCTTCCTGATGCTCCGGAGCGCAGCGCTCGGCATCCCCGTGACGAGGAACCTCGTCGGCTACCGCTACTCTCTGCGGCCGCACACCGACCTGCTCGACGTCCTCTCCTTCTTCGGAGCGTCCCGGAAGTGGAACCTCGACTTCGCCTGCAAGGCGCTGGGGATCGAGAGCCCGAAGGAGCAGGGAATGGACGGTTACTCCGTCGGCCCGTACTACCGGAGCGGGCGGCTGCGCGAGATCGCGCTCTACTGCCGGCGCGACGTCGAGGCCACGGCGCGCCTCTACCGGAAGCTCGAAAAGACGCTCCTGCCCGTGCTGGAAGAGCGCCGACTCTGAAATTCCGTGCAAAAAATCGCCCGAAAAATCGGCCGCGGCTGTTGACAGCGCCCGGAAGCCTCCGGTTAAACTCCTCCACGAGATGAGGCGACGCTGTCCTTGCCTTCCGAGCTGATGTCCGACGAAAAGAAGGGGCGCAAGCCCGCGGAGCAGCGGCTTTCCGACCGCGTCTGGATCGGCGCGCCGGCCAACCTGCGCTGGGGGGAGGAGGAGCAGTCCGGTTTCGTCGAGGTGATCAACCTCGGCGGCATCTACGTGGCGTCCGCGCGGGTCCCGGAGCTGGGCGACTACGTGGACCTCGTTTTCTCGCTGCCGGGCGATCCCCGGGCCTTCCGCGTGCGCGGCAACGTCGTGTATCTGAACCGCGCCGCCGAGCGCCAGCGCCCCGGCTTCGGAGCCCGTTTCGAGCGGCCCCCGATCGGGTTGCTGGAGGCGATCAAGGGGCTCAGCCGGGGGCACTAGACAGGGGCGGACGAGGGGCTCGGCTTCTCGCGGCCCGCGCTCACGCCCGGCGGAGACTACTTCCCGCTGGCCTCCACCAGCCTCATCCGGTCGAAAACGAATTCGAGAGTCGCGGTGATCTGGTCGAACTGGCCCGCCGCGGCCGAGGAGAGGGTCGTCGGCACGACTCCCGACAGCTCCCAGCGCACGAGCACCTCGTCCTTGGAGTCGCGGGCCGTCACGACCACGGTTTTCGCGGACGGCGCGCCTCCTTCGGTCGCGGAGTTGATCCACTCCTGGAGGCGGTTTAACCCCTTCTGGGTCACCGTGAAGGCCAGCCGGCGCTGGTCGGGGGAGTAGGCCAGGTCGAGCCGTCGCGAATCCGTGCGGGGGATGGTCTGGCGGTTGAACTCGATCCGGTACCCGGTGACGCCGTCCAACGCGGCCCCGTCCACGCTGACCGTGACGTGGGTGGGCGGCTCGTCCGACGCCGGGGAGGCTACGGCAAGCAGGCCGCCGAGGAGGCTGCCGAGAAAGAACCTGGAAAGCATGCTTCCTCCGATTCGCCGACTCCGCCAGACTAACACCCCGCGGGGCGAGGCGCGAAGAGCGCTTGATTTGCCCGCCTGTCGGGCGTAAAAGGACGAATGTTTTCGGAGGTCTGATCCCCGGTGATTCTCCAACGTCCTGCCCAGTCCCGGCTGCTCCCACAGCCATTCCGCGAAAGGAGACCTGCATGAAGAAACCGCTTCCGATTTTCCTCTTTCTGCTCGCGGCCGCCGCGTTGCTGGCCGCCGGCCCCGCAAAGCCGAGCGCCACGAACTACGACGTGAAGGCCGACACGATCGAGGGTTGCTCCTGCCCCCTCTTCTGCACCTGCTACTTCGGCCCGTCGGCCATGGAGCACATGTGCACGGCCAACAACGTCTACAAGTTCCGAAAGGGGAGCCACTACGGCGGCGTGGACCTGTCCGACCAGATCGTGTGGCTGTCGCTCGACCTGGGCGGCGAATGGCACAAGAAGCCAGGGCCCGGGATGCCGACGAAGTGGGCCGTCGTGACGTTCGACAAGAAGTCCTCGGAAGCGCAGCGCAACGCCATCGGCGGGCTCTTGAACGTCGTCTTCCAGGTCAAGTGGGGCTCCTTCTCCACGCGCGAGGACTCGATCGAGTGGCATGACGACGCCAAGATGTCGCACGCGAAGATGGCGAGCGGCATGGCGGAGATCTCGCTGGACAAGAGCTCGACGAATCGCCCCGACAAGGCGCAACCCGTGGTCGTCAAGAACCTCCAGTACTGGTGGTCCACGTCCAACGACGGCTTCGTGCTCGCCTACTCGACGCACCACTGGAACGGCGACAATGCGTTCAAGCAGGAGCACAAGAACGGCTTCACGATCGCCTGGACCGCGAAGGGAGAGATCAAGCCGGCCGCCAAGGTGGCGATGAAGTAAGTCCACAGTCGGCAGTCGACGGCGCGAAAGGGGGACCCGGTCCCCCTTTTTCTTTCCCCGCGGTATTTTCCGTGTTGACTGTCGACTGTCGGCTGTCGACTAATATCCCCGTGACCCCCGACGAGATCGCTCCCGAGTTTCGCTCTCGGCCCAAGACCTACGGACGCTCCGAGCCGATCGAGGGGGTGCGCACACTCCGGCTCGCCCGCCACACCGACGACCGCGGCTTCTTCCTCGAGATCTTCCGCTCGCGGGCGAGCCGGGAGGCCGGAGCGGAGCTGGCGAAGTTCTTCGAGGGAGCTCCGGTCGCGCAGATGAACTTTTCCGAGGTGAACGCCGCAGGGCACATCAAGGGGCTCCATTACCACCTGAAGCAGGAAGACATCTGGTTCTTCCCGCCGCCGTCGAAGGCCAAGGTGGTCCTCTACGACATCCGGATGGGATCGCCGACTTTCGGCCGCACTCAGGTCGTCGTGGCCGGAGACGGCAACGACCAGCTCGTGCGGATCCCCGCCGGGGTCGCGCACGGCTACCGGCCGCTGTCGAACCCCTGCGCGCTGCTCTACATCGTCACGGAGGCCTTCGACCCCGCGGCACCGGACGAGTACCGGATCGCGTGGGACCATCCGGCCGTCAAGGAGCTGTGGGACATCC
>JBOGJK010000196.1:0-20547 GCA_050745345.1 Thermoanaerobaculia bacterium | reverse complement strand
GGCCCTGAACAAGATCGACAAGATCGCAAAGCCGAGGCTCCTGCCGATCATCCAGGAGCTCTCCTCGAAGTACGCCTTCCGGGAACTCGTGCCCATCTCGGCGCTGACCGGCGACGGCGTCGAGCGGGTGCTCCGGCTTCTGGCCGAGAACCTGCCGGAAGGGGAGCCCGCCTACCCCGAGGACTTCCTGACCTCGACACCCGAGGCGGAGTGGATCGGCGAGGTCATCCGCGAGAAGCTCCTCGAGCGCACGCGCGAGGAGCTCCCTTTCGCCTCCGCCGTCGTCGTCGAGGCCGTGCGGGAGGACCCCGAGAAGAACCTGACCGTGGTGACGGCCTCGATCGTCGTCGAGCGGGAAGGCCAGAAGGGCATCGTCGTCGGGCACGGCGGCTCCATGATCCGCGAGATCGGCAGGGCCGCCCGGGAGGAGCTGGAAGGGGAGACCGGCCGGCGCTTCTTCCTGGACCTGACCGTCAAGGTGCGGGAGCACTGGCGCGACGACGAGCGGTTCCTGGCGCGGCTGGTGGCCGGGCCGGAGGACCGGGCTCCGCGCTGAAGGGCGGCGCATCGGAATCGGACCTCAAACTCCGGTTTGCCGCCGCGCGCGGGGCCGCCTCCGCGGTCCGGATCGGGCCCGGCGCCTCGAGCGAAGCTAGCCCAGCCCTCGCACCGCGCGGCGCAGCTGCTCGGAGAGGTCCCCCAAAGAGTCGGCCAGGCCTTCCCGGAGCCGGTCGATCTCGGCCAGCAACTTCTCGTCGGCGGCCTGGCGCTGGAGGTGGGCCTCGAGCAGCGGCGCCAGCTGTGTCCGGATGTCCTCGGCCTCGCGGCGGCCCTGGCCGGTCTTCTCCTCGAGCCGGGCCTCCAGGGCCTGGAGCGCCGCGCCGAGGCCCGAGACCTGCTGCGAGAGCTTCTCACCGCGCTCGGTCAGCTCGGTCAGCGCCATGCCCGCGTCGTCCTCCAGCGTGCGCTGCCCCTTCTCGGCGGCGTCCAGCCTCTTGCGTTCGGCTTCGAGGCGCTTCTCCTGCTCTTCCAGCCGCTCGAAACCGGCGGCGAGGCGCTGCTCGTGGGTGGCCAGCCGCGAGACGACCCACTCGACACGCTCGGTCAGCTCCGTGATCCGGGCGATCTCCTGGCTGTCGCTGCGCGCGCGGTCCTCGATCGCCGAAAGCCGGGCCTCCAACGCCTGCCGGGCGTCCGCGACGAGTCGACCCGCGTCACCCGCCTGGCGCTCGGCGACCTCCAGGCGCGAGGCGAGGACGTTGCACGCGGCGTCCACCCGGGCGAAGTCGGTGCGGGTCTGCTGCAGCTGCTCGCTCGCCTCCATGAGGAACGCTTCGAGGCGCGACTCGAGCCGGGCCTCGAGGTCCCGGATCGCTTCGGCGGTGATCGCGGTCTCCGGGATCGGCGGCGGGGAGGAAGGCGGGACCGGCGGCGCGGCCGGCGCCTCTGGCTCCGGCGGGCCGGCGGCCGCGGCGATCTCGGCGACCTCTTCGGCGGGCTCCGAGAGGGCCTCGACCGGCTCCAGTTCGTCTGCCGCCTCCAGAGGCTCGGGAGTCTCCGCGGCGGCGCGCGCAGACGCGGAGGTCGCGG
Source organism: Thermoanaerobaculia bacterium (assembly GCA_050745345.1). Classification (GTDB taxonomy): domain Bacteria; phylum Acidobacteriota; class Thermoanaerobaculia; order UBA5066; family Gp7-AA6; genus DATBFU01. The sequence continues at coordinate 18,957 of JBOGJK010000196.1, read as the reverse complement.
GCGCCGAGGCTTCGAAGGGCCCTTCGACCGCGGAGGTCTCCACCGGAGGCGCCTCCTCCGTCTCGAAGGGAGCCTCCTCGGAAGGAGAGGGGACCGCCGCGAGCGGCCGGGGCCGTTTCGGCCCCGGCGGCGGGGCCTTCTGGAAGAGCGACTGTCTCCAGGTCTGCAGGTCGTCCTTCGCCTCCTTGCCGCTCGGCAGACCCGCCTCCTCGGGGCGCCGCCCCTGCAGGCGGCGCAGAAGGTCCACGAAGGTGAGCTTGGAGATCAGCTTGAAGGTCTCGGTCACGCCCCGCCCCGCGGAGGCCACCGCCTCGACGAAGGGGTAGGAGGAGAGACCGAGCGCCTCCTGCACCGCCTCGACCGAGAGGATGTCGGGCAGATCGCGTTTGTTGTACTGGATGACGACCGGCATCCCCTCGAAGGCGACGCCGTTGGATTTCAGGTTGTCTTTCAGGTTCTGCCAGCTCTCGAGGTTCTTGGGCAGCATCGTCCACTGCGAGTCGGCGACGAAGACCACCCCGTCCGCTCCCTTCAGGACCACGCGCCGCGTCTCGTTGAAGGCGGTCTGCCCGGGCACCGTCGCGAGCTGGAAACGGATCTTGTATCCCTTGATGTCCCCGAGCTCCACCGGCAGCAGGTCGAAGTAGATCGTCCGGTCGGTGTGTGTCGAGAGGTTCAACAGCTTGCCGACCGTGGAGGGCTCCAGGCGGTCGTGCAGCACCTGCAGGTTGGTAGTCTTTCCGCCCAGGCCGGGACCGTAGTAGACGATCTTGGCCGTGAGCTCGCGCGTGGCGGCGTTGTAGATGACCATGAACCGGTCGCGCTATTTTACTCTCGTTTTTCCGCTTCTTGACGGGTGGACAGCCTGCCCATAGACTCGCGCGACCTTGAGCGAAGGGCTCGTCCAGAAGAATCGGATCCTCGACGCGGAGCGCATCGGACGCATGGTCGACCGGATGGCGCACGAGATCGCCGAGCGCCAGCGCGACCTGCCCGACCTCGCCTTCGTCGGCATCCGCACGCGGGGCGTGCCGCTGGCCAACCGCCTCGCCGAGCGCCTCTCGGCCCTCGTCTCCACTCCCTTCCCCGTCGGGGTCCTCGACATCACGCTCTACCGCGACGACCTCTCGACGGTGGCGCCGCAGCCGTTGCTCAAGAAGACCGAGATCGAGTTCGACTTGAACGGCCGCGCCGTGGTCCTCTGCGACGACGTGCTCTACACGGGGCGGACGATCCGCGCGGCCCTCGACGGCATCATCGACCTCGGCCGGCCGCGGGCCATACGGCTGGCGGTCTTGATCGACCGCGGGCACCGCGAGTTCCCGATCGAGGCGAACTACGTCGGCAAGAGTGTCCCGACCGCGCAGCGCGAGGTCATCAAGGTGATGTTCCAGGAGACCGACGGCGCGGACGAGGTCTGGATCCTGGAGAGGCCCCTCGAGGAGAAGGGTTGACCGAATCGGGCCTGCGGTCCAAGGACCTGCTCGGAATCGAAACGCTCTCCCCGGAAGAAATCGTTCTCATCCTCGACACGGCGGAGTCGATGCGCGAGATCGCGCGGCGCCCGATGAAGAAAGTCCCGGCCCTGCGCGGCCGGATGGTCGTCAACCTCTTCTTCGAGGCCTCGACCCGTACCCGCTTCTCCTTCGAGACTGCGGAGAAGTGGCTCTCGGCCGACTCGCTGAGCTTCGCCGCGAAGGGCAGCTCGGTCGAGAAGGGCGAGACGCTGCTCGACACAGCGAAGAACCTCGAGGCCATGTCGCCCGACCTGATCGTGATCCGGCACGAGACGCCCGGTGTGCCGCACTTCCTCGCCCGCAATCTGAAGGCCGGCGTCATCAACGCCGGCGATGGGGCGCACGAGCACCCCACCCAGGCGCTGCTGGATGCCCTGACGATCCGGCAGCGCCTCGGCCGTCTGGCCGGACTGCGCGTGGCGATCACGGGCGACATCGCCCACTCCCGGGTCGTGCGCTCGAACATCTGGCTCCTGACGAAGCTGGGGGCGAAAGTCGTGGTCTGCGCCCCGCCGACGCTGCTGCCGCCGCGGATCGCGGAGATGGGGATCGAAGCGACCAACGACTTCGACGCCGCGCTCGAAGGAGCGGACGTCGTCATGATGCTGCGGATGCAGCTCGAGCGGGAGGGGACGTCGCTCTTCCCCTCGTCGCGCGAATACTTCAAGCGCTACGGCCTGACGGCCCAGCGGCTGGCGCGCGCGAGGCCGGAGTCGATCGTGATGCACCCGGGCCCCATGAACCGCGGTGTCGAGATCGCTTCCGACGTGGCCGACTCGCCGCGCTCGGTCATTCTGGAGCAGGTCTCCAACGGTGTCGCGGTCCGGATGGCGGTGCTGTATCTGCTGGCGACCGGCCGCGCCTGGGAAGCGGAGAAGGAGCGGTGAGCAGGGCCCTCTTGATCCGCGGCGGCCGCCTGGTGGATCCCGCGGCGGGGCGGGACGGGGCTTTCGACCTGCTGCTCGAGGACGGGAAGGTCGCCGCGGTCGAGCCCGGCCTGCCGGCCGGGGACGCCGAGATCCTGGACGCGGCGGGCCTGCTCGTGCTGCCCGGATTCATCGACCTCCACGCCCACCTGCGGGAGCCGGGTCGCGAATACGCCGAGACGATCGCGACGGGGCTGAAGGCCGCGGCGGCGGGCGGTTACACGGCCGTCTGCGCGATGCCCAACACCGATCCCGTCGCCGACAACCGCGCCATCCTGGAGTTCATCGTGTCCAAGGGGCGAGGCGTCGGTGGCACGCGGCTCTACCCGGTCGGCGCGATCACGAAGGGGCAGAAGGGGGAAGAGCTGGCCGAGTCCGGTGAGATGCAGATCGCCGGAGCCGTCGCGCTCTCCGACGACGGGACGTGGCTTGGCAACGGTTCGCTCCTGCGCCGCGCTTTCGAGCACGCGGGCCTCTTCGGGCTTCCGATCATCCAGCACGCCGAGGACCCGACCCTTTCGCGCGGCGCGCCGATGCACGAGGGAGCGGTCTCGACGCGCCTGGGGCTGCCGGGGCAGCCTGCGATCGCCGAGGCGGCCGCCGTCGCGAGGGACCTGCTCATCGCGGAGACTGCCGGAGGACGGCTCCACGTCGCCCACCTGTCGGCGGCCCGGTCGCTCGATCTCGTGCGGGAGGCCAAGGCCCGCGGCCTCGCCGTGACGTGCGAAGTGACGCCGCACCACCTCGTGCTGACCGACGAGGAGGTGGCGCGCTCCGGATTCGCCACCAACTGCAAGATGAACCCGCCCCTGCGAGAGGCCTCGGATGTCGAGGCGCTGGTGGCGGCGCTCCAGGGGGACTCCATCGACGCGATCGCGACGGACCACGCGCCGCACCACGAGGACGAGAAGGCCGTCGATTTCGATACGGCGCCCTTCGGGGTCGTGGGCCTGGAGACGGCGGCGGCGGTGGTGCACGATCGCCTGGTCAAGCCCGGGCGCCTCACGCTGCGGCGCTTCGCGGAGCTCTTCTCTGCCGGGCCGGCGCGCGCCTTCGGGCTGCCGGGAGGCACGCTCCAGCCGGGGTCGCCCGCCGACGTCACGCTCTTCGATCCCGCGGCCCGCTGGATCGTGGACCCCGCGCTGTTCCGCTCGCTGTCGCGCAATACGCCCTTTTCCGGCTGGGAGCTGTCGGGCCGGCCAGCCGCGACGGTCGTCGCGGGGCGGATCGTTTGGAGGGCGTAGCCCCGCGCAAGAGGGAGCCGTGAGGACCCGACTGCGCGCCGGTGCGGCCCTGCTGCTCGCCTTCGCGACGCCTCTGACGGCGCAGTCGCCCCGCCGGGTCGCGCTGCGCCTCTCGCCCGGCCTCTCGCTCGGCCCGCACCTCGATCGCCTCTCGCGCTGGGCGAAGCGGGAAGCCGTCGTGCTCGACATCGGCGCCGACACGGCGCCCGTGCCCGCCGGGTCCGAGGTGCTCCGGCTGTCGCTCCTGCCCCCGGCCGAGCCGTACCGCCGGCGCCTCGCGCGCTTCCCGGTCCGCCTGGAGGAGAAAGGCTTCTCCTTCGATGGGCGCACCTACCGCGAGCCCGGCGACGCAATCGCCCTGGCCGACCCGGGGCGTCCCGGCGAGACCCTGGTCTTCGGCGTCGGGGAGCAGGCCGTCGTGCGCCTGGCGGCGCGGACGATCTTCTGGCGGGAGGAAGAGGCCCGCGACTACCGCGTGGTCTCCGGGGAGCTCACCAAGGAGGGGCGCTGGCTCCTGTCGGCAGGCGCGCTCGCGATCGACCGCGCCTCCGACCGTGACGAGATCGCCGCGCGCGAGGCGTTCCTTCGTTCGCTTCGAACCGAGCAGCGGGGCGGCGTGCGCTGGATCCTCCGGGACTCGGAGCGCGACGCGGCGCAAACCTGGCAGCCGGTCCTCTCGCGCTTTCTCCGGCAGAAGGCCGGTGCGCCGCTTTCCGTGAGGATTTTTCCCGACGCCGTCGCCAAGGGACGCGAGACCGGCTCCTCGCGTCCCGCCGACGTGGCCCTCGAAGGACGCGGCGTGCGCGTGGATCTGGACGCCTCGGCGCCGCGCGAGCCCGATCTGGTGACTCCGGTGCTTGCCGCCGCGGCCCTGGCCGCGGAGGATCTTCGCCGCGCCAGGCGTGAGACGCTGTTGCTGGCCGCCGGGGCCCGCGCCGCGGGGAAGTGGTGGGGGCGCGACATCGCTTCTTTCTCCGCTTTTCTCGACCGGGCCGGTGTCGAGCCCGAGGTTTCGGACATCCTGAGCGAGGACGACCGGGTCTCTCCGGTACTGGCCGTGGGCGCCGCGGCCTCTTGGCTCGAGGCGGGCGCCCGCCGGGAGGGAGTTGACGCGGTGGGGCGCGCCCTCGAAGCCCCCGAAGCGCAGCTCTCTGCCGCGCTCTCCCGGTGGCGCAAGCTCGGCCATCGCGAGAAGGCCTCCCCGCCCGCGCCCCGCAAGGCCCCGCCGGGATTCCTGCGCGGCATCTCCTACGCGATGTCGAACTCTCTGGACGGCGGCTACGTCTCGCCGCGCTCGCGCGCGACACTCGCGCAGCTTTCGAAGATCTCCGCCAACGCGATTTCCGTGATGCCGTTCGCCTTCTCCCCCGGCCCCGCCCGGCCGGAGATCTCGTTTGTCCACCGCAACCCGCGCGGGGAGACCGACGAGGGGACGGTGCGCGCGGTGGCCGACGCGCGCGCCCTCGGCATGAGCACGCTCGTCAAGCCGCAGATCTGGCTCTCGGGCGGTGCCTTCGTCGGGTCTGTCGCGATGAGGACCGAAGCGGAGTGGAAGGCGTGGTTTTCCGCCTACCGCCGGTTCGCCGTGCATCATGCCATCGTCTCGGAGGCCGCCGGGGCGGCTCTCTACTGTGTCGGCACGGAGCTCGCCGGCACCGAGCCGCGAGAGCGGGAGTGGCGCGAGACGATTGCCGCCGTGCGCCTGGCGACGGGAGCGACGCTGCTCTATGCCGCCAACTGGGCGGCGGGCGCCGAAAAGGTCCCCTTCTGGGACGCGCTCGACTTCGTCGGCGTGGACTTCTACGACCCGCTCTCGAAGGACCCGGAGTCGAGCGACGCGGAGCTGGAGGCCGGGGCGCGGCGGGCGGCGGAGCCCGTCGCGCGCCTCTCCAGGCGCCTCGGAAAGCCGGTCGTCTTCACCGAGGTGGGGTACCCACCGGTGCGCGGCGCGTGGCTCGACCCGCACGAGGAGGACTCCGGGCGCCCGCGGGCGCCCGAGGACGCCGCCCGGGCGATCGCCGCGGTCTTCCGCGCGCTCGAAGGGGAGGCGTGGTGGAAGGGGGTCTACTGGTGGAAGGCCTTCTCCGACGGGCGCGGGGCACGGCCGGGCGAGTCGGGGTTCAACCTGCTCGGCACGCCCTCGGAGAAGGCGATCGCGGCCGGCTTCGCGCGGGCTGCCACCGACAGGGCAGCGCGCTGATGGGCTCGCGGCTGCTCGAGACGGCCGTCGCGGCGGCGCGCTCCGGGGGGGAGGCGCTGCTCTCGCGCTGGCGGGCGCTGCCGCACGGGTCGATCTCCGAGAAGAGGCAGAACGACTTCGTCACGCTCGCGGACCACGAGAGCGAGCAGCGCATCATCGCGGCGATCCGGGAGCGCTTCCCGGAGGACGCGTTTCTCGCGGAGGAAGGCGGAGGCAGGGGACTCGGAGCCTCGGCCGGCCGGATCTGGATCATCGATCCGCTGGACGGCACGTCGAACTTCATCGCCGGCTTCCCCTTCTGGTGCGTCTCGATCGCCGCGGCCGAGCGCGGAGAGCTCGCGGCGGGGGTCGTGTGGGACCCGCTGCGCGACGAGCTCTACGCCGGCGAGCGGGGCGCCGGCGCCTTCCGCAACGGCGTGCGGCTCTCGGTCACCGGGCGCGCGGACCTCTCGGGCGCCTTCCTCGCCACGGGCTTTCCCTTCCGCTCGCGGGAGAAGATCGACGTGTACCTGGCGCTCTTCCGGGAGCTGTTTCTTCAGGCCCGCGCGATCCGGCGGGCGGGCTCGGCGGCGCTCGATCTGGCCAACGTCGCGGCGGGCGTCTTCGACGGCTTCTTCGAGTTCCGCCTCTCGGCCTGGGACATCGCCGCGGGCGCGCTGCTGATCGAGGAGGCGGGAGGGGAGCTGACGGACTTCGCCGGCGGGCGCCGGTATCTCGAGCGGGGCAACATCGTGGCCGGATCCCCCGGCGTCGCGGAGGCGATCCGCCGTGTGGCGGCCGGGATCCTGACGGAGGAGGGCATCTAGGACGAAGGAGGGGCCGATGAGATTTGGACGGTTCTCCCTGTCGCTGGTCGCGGTCGCGCTGTTTCTTCCCCGGGCCGCAGTGGCGGCGGGCAACACGACGGTCGATCCCGCCTCCTACCAGGCGTTGCGCTACCGGCTGCTCGGTCCCTCCCGCGGAGGGCGCTCGACGGCGGTGGCGGGTGTGCCGGGAGAGCGACACACCTTCTACCTCGGCACCTCCGGCGGCCTCTGGAAGACGACGGACGCCGGCACGACGTGGTCGAACGTCTCGGACGGCTTCTTCGAATCGGGCTCGATCGGCGCCGTCGCCGTGGCGGACTCCGACCCGAACGTCGTCTACGCCGGGACCGGCCAGGCGTGCTTGCGGGGCAACGTCTCGGCGGGTGTGGGGCTCTACAAATCCACCGATGGTGGAAAGACCTGGCGCCACAGCGGTCTGCGCGAGGCGGGCCAGATCGCCAGGATCCGCATCCACCCGCGCGACGCCGACCTTCTGTACGTGGCCGCCGTGGGCCGCGCCTTCGGCCCCAACCCGGAGCGGGGCGTCTTTCGCTCGAAGGATGGCGGGAAGAGCTGGGAGAAGGTCCTGTTCGTGAGCAACAGGACCGGCGCGGTGGACCTCGCGATGGACGTGAGGAACCCGCGCGTGCTCTATGCCGCGGCCTGGACCGGTGACCGCAAGCCCTGGACGATCGTATCGGGAAGCGCCGAGAGCGGCCTCTACAAGTCGTCAGACGGCGGGGACACCTGGAAGAAGCTCTCCGGCGGTCTTCCGCAGGGAGTGGTCGGGAGAATCGGTGTGGCCGTCTCGCCGGCGAACCCGGATCGCGTCTGGGCGCTCGTCGAGGCGGCGGAGCGGGACGGCCTCTACCGTTCCGACGACGCCGGAGAAACGTGGGTGCACTTGAAGACGAACGCCCGCCGCCGCCTCTACCAGCGCACCTGGTACTACCAGCACATCGTGGCCGACCCGCGCGACGGCAACCGGGTCTATGTGATGAACGTGGACTCTTTCCGGTCGGAAGACGGCGGCAAGTCCTTCGACCAGATCCAGAACCTGCCGCACGGCGACGGGCACGACCTGTGGATCAACCCGACCGACAACGACCTGATGATCCTGGGCAACGACGGCGGGGGCACGGTCTCGCTCGACGGCGGGAAGAGCTGGTCGGCCCAGCACAACCAGCCGACGGCGGAGATCTATTACGTCGCGGTGGACGAGCGGTTCCCCTACAACGTCTACGGCGCCCAGCAGGACAACTCGACGATCCGGTTGCCGAGCCGTTACCCGCCCGGCCTGACTCCGACCGAGAGCTGGCGCGACGTCGGGGGGTGCGAGTGCGGGCACATCGCCTTCGACCCGCGCAACCCGGCGGTCGTCTACGCCGGCTGCTATGGCGGCGAGATCACGCGCAAGGACCTGGCGAGCGGAGAGTGGCGCGACATCCTGGCCTATCCGCAGATGGAGGTGGGGCTTGCCCCGCGGGAGCTTCGCTACCGCTTCAACTGGAACGCGCCGATCCGGCTGTCCCCGCACGACCCGAAGGTCCTCTACCACTGCTCGCAGTTTGTCCACCGCTCGACCGATGAGGGGCAGAGCTGGCAGGTCGTCTCGCCCGACCTCTCCCGGAACCAGAAGGAGAAACAGGACTACGCGGGCTCTCCGATCACCTACGAGAACACGGGCGTCGAGGTCAACTCCAACATCCTTTCCTTCGAGGAGTCGCCGGCGACACCGGGGCTCCTCTGGGCCGGCAGTGACGACGGCCTCGTCCACGTCTCGAAGGACGGCGGCGGCAACTGGGAGAACGTCACGCCCAGGGGGCTGCCCGAATGGGCGAGCATCCAGTCGATCGAGCTTTCGGGCAGCGACCCGGCGCGGGCCCTCATCGCGGCGCACCGATACCGGCTCGACGACTTTCGGCCCTTTCTCTACTTGACCGGCGACTACGGCAGGACGTGGCGGCTCCTGACCGACGGCCGCAACGGCGTGCCGGCCGACACTCCCACGCGCGTCGTGCGCGAGGATCCGGAGCGCAAGGGCCTGCTCTACGCCGGCACCGAGCGGGGGATCTACGTCTCCTTCGACGAAGGGGCGCACTGGCAGAGCCTGCAGCTGAACTTGCCGTTGGTGCCGATCACGGACCTCAAGGTGCATCGCGGGGATCTCGTCGTCTCGACACAGGGGCGTAGCTTCTGGGTCTTGGACGACCTCACGCCTCTGCGGCAGGCCGGCGGGGGCGCATCGGGGGCGAAGGCGCGGCTGCTCGAGCCCCGCGACGCCTACCGGGCGGACCAGGCCAACCTGAAGGGGCTCCGCAGGAGTCTCGGGGAAAACCCGCCCTACGGTGCGGTGCTCTTCTACTGCCTCGCCGCGGAGGCCAAGGACGAGGTGCTTCTGGAGATCCTCGGGCCCGACGGCAAGCGCGTGCAGCTCCTCTCGAGCGAGAAGGAGTCGACACCCAACCCGCCCGAGGTCTTCGCGATGACGAGCCGTCCCGAGGGGGACAAGAAGCTGACGAAGAAGGCGGGCTTGAACCGCTTCGTCTGGGACCTGCGCCATCCCGTCGTGGACATCGTCCCCGACGCCATCGTCTGGGGGTTCACGGGGGGCCCCGCGGCCATGCCCGGCACGTACCAGGCGAGGCTGACGGTGGGCGACTTCTCGCAGACGCAGGCGTTCCAGGTGCTCCCCGACCCGAGGATCTCGACCACGGCGGAGCAGTACCGGGAGCAGCTCGAGCTGATGCTCGTGATGCGCGGGGCTCTGGACGACACCTACGACGGTGTGCGGGCCTGCCGCTCGGTGCGCGATCAGGCGCGGGAAGTGGTGCGCCGCTTGAAGGAGGCGGGCCGCGACACAGCGCCGCTCTCGAAGCTCGCGGACTCGTTGGCGGACAAGCTAACCGCGATCGAGAACGAGCTGATGCAGACGAAGAACGAGGCGGACCAGGACGTCGAGAACTTTCCGACCAAGATCGACAACCAGCTCGCTTACGTCTACGGCCTGGTCGGTGAGACCGACGCCCCGCCGACCGACGGGCAGGTCGAGCGCTTCCGGGACTTGAAGAAGGAGCTCGACGCCGTCCTCGCCCGCCTGGCGCAGGCGACCGGCCCGGAGCGGGACGCCTTCAACGAGGCCGCCCGGGCCCTCGGCGCCGCCCCGGTTCTGCCCCCACGCTGAGGCGGCGCCGGGCACTACGACCATTCCGCCGTCGCGAGCCGGCCGCCCGGCGCCGGAAAAGAGACTTCGAGCCGGTGTGCCGAGGCGAGGGGCGAGGGAGACCGCGGTTTACCTCCCCAGGCTCGTGAGGTACTCCCGGTCGAAGGCGGCGAGCAGGCTCTCCTGCGTGGAATAGGGCCCGGGCACGTAGGCGCGCGAAGAGACCCCCTGCTGGGCGAGCTCGCAGATGTGCCAGTCCTGCCGGTTGGTCGTGTCCCAGAGCTCGATACCGTCGGAGGGATCGAAGCCGGCCGCGCGGGACGCCTCGGGCGCGAAATGCCACTCGGAGACGATCTGCGTGCGGTCCACCGCCAGGGGCGAGAGGCGAGTGGACATGACGAAGTCGGGCTGCACGGTGAGGAAAAAACCGGGGAAGATCGAGTAGTAGTAGACGCGGCTCCGCTCCTCGGGCGAGAGGTCGCCCAGCGGCGCCCCGCACATCCTTCCGGTCATGGTGAGGCTCCCCCCGCTCTCGTTGATGAGCATGTAGCCGCCCAGGATCGGACCCTCGCGCAGGTTGTTGGCGCCGCTCCGGTAGTTCGAGAGCTTCGCCAGCGCAGGGTGCACCGGGGGGCAGTGGTAGCACTCGGAGAAGTTCTGGAAGATCAGCTTCCAGTTGGCGCGCACGTCGTACTCGGTGCGCCGCACCGAAACGAGCGCGGGCAGCCGCCACGGAGCGAAGCGGCCCAGAAGCGGCCCCAGCGCTTCCTCGAGGGGCGGCGGGCGCCTGCCGAGGTGGACGAAGAGGAACCCCTCCCAGACCCCGGCCGCCGCGGCGTGGAGCGAGTAGTCGCCCTTGTCGAACCAGGCAATGTCGCTCATGTTCGGGGCGCCGAGCAGCCCGCCGTCCAGGCCGTAGCTCCAGGCGTGGTAGGGGCAGACGATCGCCCTGCCCAAGCGCCCCTCCTCCTTCTCGCAGAGCCGCGTGCCGCGGTGGCGGCAGACGTTGAAGAAAGCGCGGACCCCGCGGTCTTCGCCGCGCGCGACGATCAGGCTCTCGCCCGCGAGCTCCGCCAGGACGTAGTCGCCCGGCTCCGGGATCCGGTCCGCCCGCCCCAGGCAGATCCAGCGCCGGGCGAAGATGAGATCTCGTTCGGCCGCGAAGATCTCCTGCGAGGTGTAGTACTCCCGCGGCAGTGTGGTCGCCTTCTCCGCGAGGACATGTCCCCGAAACTCCATGCCGGAAGCCTACCGGATGGGGGTCGGGCCTGTGAAGACGTGAACTTGCCGCCGAAGATCAGGAGGTCACCGAATCGGACCCCGTTTCAGGAGACGATGACGCCGGCGTAGCCCACGACACTGGAGATGTCGCCGGTCTCGTCGCCGCTGTCGCGTTGGGCCACGACGCGCGCGGAGGATGCGCCCAGCTTCCGGGCGGCGAAGAGCAGAGCCGTCGAGGGGAGCACGCCGCACATCGAGATGCGGCCGCCGAGCACGGTCGCGAAGAGCCCTTCGGGGTCGAGGGCTTCGACCCGGGCAAGCGCGCGCGCGTTCTTCTCCCGGCCGACCCGCCGCGACTCGTAGTGATTCATGTCGGAGGAGGCGAGCAGCAGCGGCCGCTCCGACTCCTCGGCGACGGCACGCGCCACGGCCTCCCCGATCTCCCGGCAGAGCTCGAGGTCGTGCGCTCCGATCGAGACCGGCACGAACCGCACGTCGGGGCGCCGCACCTGCAGGAAGGGGAGCTGGACCTCGAGCGAGTGCTCGCGCGCGTGGGCGGCGGAGTCCTCCTCGAGGGAGGGCGCGAGCTCGAGCAGGCGCGCGGCCAGCCGCCGGTCTACGGGAACCTCCCCGAGCGGCGTGCGCCAGGCGTCGGAGGGGTCCAGAGCCGCGGGCTTGCCCCGCCCGGTATGGTTCGGGCAAAGGATGATCGCGGCCGCCGGGATCTCGAGCCGCGCGTACACGGCGCCGGCGACGGGGCCCGAGTAGACGTACCCCGCGTGCGGGACGATCGCGCCGATGGCCGGCTCCGGCCGCGCGCCGTCCGGCAGATGGGACCGCACCTCCGCCTCGAGGCGATCGGGCCGCCCCTCGTAGAACGTGCCCGCGACCGCGGGAAGACGGATGTTCATGGAACCGTGAACCGAAAACCGGGAACCGGAAACCGAGTCCTTCACTCCATGCTATATCGGTTCACGGTTTACGGTTCCCGGTTCACGATCCCGTCAGTTCACAAGCACCGTCGCTTCCGCGGTCAGGTTGCCGACCTGCGCGCGGATGGTGGCGACACCGGCCTTGAGCCCCGAGGCCACGCCCGCCGTATCGACCGAGGCGACCGCGGGATTCGAGGAGCTGAAGCGCGCCGAGGCCCCTTCGATCTCCCTGCCGTCGGCGCCGTAGACCCGCACCTCGTAGTGCTGGGAGTCCCCCACCCGCACCAGGGCCGTGGCCGGAAGCAGGAGGAGCTTGCCGACCGTCCTCGTGTCGACCACGATCTCCACACCGGTCTGGAGGTCCCCCATCTTCGCCACGATCGTGGCCTTGCCGGGCCCGGCCGAAGCCACGACGCCTTCGGGAGAGACCGTGGCGACCTTCTCGTCGGAGGAGCTCCAGGTCACCGGGAGCTCGATCGACTGGTCGCGCGAGTTCTTGACGGCGGCCTTCAACGGGAGGCTCGAGCCGGGAGGGCCCAGGAGACGGGCGGTCATCGGCACGATCTCGACGGATTTGACGTCGAGCACCTCGACGGAGATCTGTGTCGAGAGGCCCTCGAGGGTGACCGTCACCACGGACCGCCCCTCCTTCTTGGAGAGCAGGCGCCCTCCGCTGTCCACTTCGACGACGTCGGGCCGCGAGGAGGACCAGTACAGGGCGGGGGCCGCGGCGAGCGGCTGGCCCTTCCTGTCCAGAACGCGCGCGGTCAGCCGCTGCGGCCGCTCGAGGCCATGGATCTTGACCTTCGCGGGAGAGACCTGGATCGAGGCGGGCTTCTGGCCGCAGGCCACGGCCAGCGCGCAGACGGCGCCGGCGGCGGTCGCGGCGAGACGGTTTCGCATGGGGTGGTCTCCTTCCGGTTGGGGAAAATGATAGCAGGCGGCCCGCGCTCCCGGCAGCCCGTGGTGAGCGGCCGCCGTCACATCCTGCGCAGGATGCGCCGGGCCCGCAGCTCGACCCGGCGAGGGTGCCGCACCGGATCGTAGATCCGCGGGGACGGGATGACGGCGGCCAGTGTTGCCGCCTCGGAGGCCGACAGGGCCGCCGCGGGCTTCCCGAAGTAGCGGCGAGAAGCGGCCTCCGCGCCGTAGGTCCGCCGCCCGAACTCGATGACGTTCAGGTACAGCTCAAGGATGCGTTTCTTCGAGAGCTCTCTCTCCAGACGGCGGGCGATCGCCCACTCCCGCAGCTTCCGCCAGGGGGTGCGCGAGGGGGACAGATACAGGTTCTTGGCCAGCTGCTGCGTGATCGTGGAGGCGCCGTGCCCGAGGTCGCGCTTCTCCCAGTTCCGATCGAAGGCTTCCCGCACGGCTCCCCAGTCCACCCCGTCGTGAGACCAGAAGCGCGCGTCCTCGGCCACGACGGCCGCGCGGCGCAGGGCAGGCGAGATCCGGGAGAGCTGGACCGGCGTCCATTCGAGCCGTGCGCTCTCCCCGCGCCGGTCGAGCTCCGCCTTGCGCCGCTCCATGAAGACCGTGGTCTTGGGCCAGCCCTTCTCGAGCGGCCGGACGTCGGGCAGCGTCAGATAGAAGAGGCTTGCCGAAACCGAGAGCGCGGCGAGACCGGGAAGCAGCGCGCGACGCAAGCGCCGGGTGAGGTCTCTAGGTTGCTTGGCCTTCAAAAGTTGATGTTGCCAGCTCAAGTTTCATGCGGCGACCTTCGAGGAGTCGCAGAGGGTTTTGATTTGTTGGTCGAGGGCTTCGAAAGTTCTGCGCCGGCGGGAGTTTCCGGGTGGCGCGGCGGGATGTTGACACGGTCCCTCGGGACCAACTGCCGCTTTACGGCCAAAATAATCGGACCGCCTCGCGCGGCACCGATTCCAGGCTCAGCCGGAGCGCCCCTCTCAGCCTCCCTACGTCCCCCTCTTAACTGCAAACAACCCGCCTTGAGCCGATATGAAACTCGTCGGTCTGAGGCGGAGCCTCGCTAGGCCTTTGCGGCGGTGATCGCCCGCCGCAGCTTGCGGACCCCCTCGTCGGCCTCGTCCTTCGACAGGACCAGGTGGGGCCGGAAGCGGATGGCATTGGCTCCCGAGGCGAGCCCCATCATACCGTTTTCGAGGCAGGCCGCGAGCGTGCGGTCGCGCATCGTCTTGTCCGGCAGGTCGAAGGCGATGAAGAGCCCGCGCCCCCGGACGCTCGACATCACGCCGGGGAACTCCTGCGAGAGCTCGCGCAGACGCGTCTGGAGGTACTCGCCTACCACCCGGGCGTTCTCGATCAGGTTCTCTTCGGTGATGATCTCCAGGTACTTCGCGCAGCGGATCATGTCCACGAGGTTGCCGCCCCAGGTCGAGTTGATCCTCGAGGAGACTTTGAAGACGTTGTCCGGCACCTCGTCGATGCGGTGGTTCGAGACGAAGCCGCAGACCTGCGTCTTCTTGCCAAAGGCGAAGAGGTCCGGCGCGACTCCCATCTGCTGCCAGCACCACATCGAGCCGGTCAGCCCCACGCCCGTCTGGACCTCGTCGAAGATCAGCAGGAAGTCGAGCTCGTCGGCCAGGGCCCGCAGCCGGCGGAACAGCTCGGCCCGGAAGTGGTTGTCGCCCCCCTCCCCCTGGATCGGTTCGATGATCAGCGCGGCGATGTCGTCGGGGTTGGCGGCGCAGGCGGCGCGGATCTCGCGCTCGACCGCCTCCTCGGCGGCCGCGGCCTCCCGGATCACTTCCTCCGTCACGGGGAAGGAGAGGCGCGGGCAGGTCAGCCGCGGCCAGTCGAGGGTGGGGTAGTACTGCGTCTTGCGCGGGTCGGCGGTGTTCGTCATCGAGAGGGCGTAGCCCGAGCGGCCATGGAAGGCGTTGCGGAAGTGGAGGACCTTCGTGCCCTTCTCTCCCTTCCCGCGCGCGAGGTTCTTGCGCACCTTCCAGTCGAAGGCCGTCTTCAGCGTGTTCTCGATGGCGAGGGTCCCCCCCTCGACGAAGAACATGTGATCGGCGTGCGTGGGCGGGACGGCGAGCGCCGCGAACGTCTCCACGAACCGGGCGAAGTGCTCGGTGTAGATGTCGCTCGTCGAGGGTTTCGTGAGGGCAGCCTCGAGCAGCGCCTCGCGGAACTCCGGGTCCTGCATCTTCGGGTGGTTGTACCCGACCGGGATCGTCGCGAAGCAGGAGAAGAAGTCGAGGATAGGACGCTGGCTGCGCGCGTCGTAGAGGTAGGAGCCGCGGCTCTTCTTCATGTCCATCACGACGTGGTAGCCGTCCACCAGCATGTGGCGGGACAGCACGTCCAGGACGTTCTTCGGCGAAAGCTCGGTCGTGGCGGCGGTGCTCATGAAAACCTCGCGGCCGGCGGGGCCAAAAAGACGCGGAACCCTATCATTTTTCGGGCGGACTTCCAACCCGGTGACCGGCTGGGTAGTGGGTCAGTTTGCCACTGAAATTGACCCACTACCACCGGCTGTCCCAATGTCTCCCCGGGTGGATCGGAAAAGCGGCCCGTCAGGAGAGCAGGACGGCCGGAATCCGGCGATCCTCCGGCTCCGCGGCGGTCGAGCGGTCCTTCCCGTGCTGCTTGGCCCGGTAGAGCGCGGCGTCCGCGGAGCGCAGCAGCTCGTTCTTCTGCTGCTCGACGGAGGCGGCCGGCGTGGCGTGCGACCGGATGGAAGAGACTCCGAGAGACGCGGTGATCTGGCCGTGCAGGTTCAGCGCCGGCTCGTTGAAGCCGTAGGGGCGCGACAGAAAGGTCGCGCCCCGAATCGCCTCGCGGATCAGTTCGGCCGCCTGCATCCCTTCCCGCAGCGAGTGGCCCGGCAGAATCAGGACGAACTCGTCGCCGCCGTAGCGCGTCAGCGTCGCGCGCTCGTCGGTCACGGTGCGCTTCAACAGGTGCCCGACTTCGCGCAGCACCTGGCTGCCCGCCAGGTGCCCGTGGTGGTCGTTGACCAGCTTCAGGTTGTCCAGGTCGAGGAAGATCACGCACAGGTCGCCGCCGTCCCGGCTGATGCGGGAGAGCTCCTGGGTGAGGCGCAGGTGCAGGTACCGCTCGTTGTAGAGGCCGGTCAGGCCGTCGCGCTTGGCGACCTCGTAGGCCCGCCGCGCGTCGAGCAGGTTCTGGATCGAGATCGAGGCGTAGTCGGCGAAGATCTCGAGCAGGCGCCGATCCTTGTCGCGGAAGCCCCCGGGGCCGTTGCGGTTCACCAGCTCCAGCACCCCGCAGACGGAGGCTTCGATGCGGACCGGCACGCACAGGATCGATCGCGTCTCGAACCCGTCGGAGAGGTCCGGCGTCGGGTAGAAGAAGGGATCCCCCACGACGTCGTCGGTCGTGTAGGCGACGCCCGTCGCGTAGACGTGGCCGACGATGCCGGTCCGCGCCGGCATCCGCTTGGCGAGACGCCGCTCCGCGTTGCCGCCGAAGGCGGCGATGAAGACGAGCTCGTTCTCCATCCGGTCGTCGGAGTTCTTCGTCAGCGGATCGTCGAGGAGAATGGAGCCGGCTTCGGAGGGGACGAACTCGTTGGCCTTCTGGAGGATCTCGCGCAGGAAACGGTCGATCTCGATCTCGCCCGAGTAGGTGTAGTACGCCTTGTGTCGCTCGAGGAAGTTCTCAAGCCGGCGGTTCTCGAGGGTCAGGACTTGTAGCAAGGGAGCGCCTTGAATGTCCAAATTTTACCATCTGATACCCTCCTCGGCGTGCCTCGGGAGGCCGGTCCCCGCAAGGTCGGCGCCGCGCCCGTTCCGGCGGGGCGGCCCCGTGGCGCGCTCCCGGCGCGAAAGCGGTGGGGTCAGCACTTCCTGGCCTCGCCGCAGACGGCCGAGCGGATCGTCCAGGCGGCGCGAGTGGGCCCGGAGGACACCGTCCTCGAGGTGGGCCCCGGCGACGGGGCCCTGACCCGCCCGATCGCCGGGCGGGTGGCGCGGCTGCTCTCGATCGAGATCGATCCGAGGCGGGCGGAGCGGCTTTCGCGGGAGCTCGCCGGCAACGAGCGCGTGGTGGTGCTCCCGGGGGACGTTCTGGAGAAGCCTTTCGCGCAGTGGCTGGCCGAGGCCCGCTGCGCGGGTCCGGCGATTCTCCTCGCGAACCTCCCTTACAACGCTGCCACGAAGATCCTCTGCCGTGCGATCGAGGAGCCCGAGGCGGTCTCGCGCTGTGTCGCCACCGTGCAGCGCGAGGTCGCGCGCCGCTTCGCCGCCCGGCCAGGGAGCCCGGAGTACGGCTACCTCTCCGTGCGCGCCGCGGCGTTTTCCCGCGCGCGCGTGCTCTTCGACCTTCCTCCCGGCGCCTTCCGGCCGCGGCCCAGGGTCGTCTCGAGCGTGCTCGAGCTCTCGCCCCGGCAGCCCGCGCTCGACCCGGGGCTGCGCGCCCGCGCCCTTTCGCTTGCTTCGCTCGGCTTCCGAAGCCGCCGCAAGACCCTGGCCAACGCCCTTACTTCGGCGGCGCCGCGCGCCGCGTGGGAGCGGGCCCTCTCGGCCCTCGGTCTTTCAGCGCGGGCGCGAGCGGAGGAGCTGTCGCTCGAGGACTATCTGGAGCTCGCCCGCGCGGTCCCGCAGGAGGCGGCCCGCAGCCTCCCGTGAGCGCTGTCGAGATCGTTCCGCTGGGGGGCCTGGGGGAGTTCGGCAAGAACGTCCTGTGGCTGCGCTGCGGAGGGTCGAGCCTGCTCGTGGACGTCGGGGTCTCCTTTCCCGACGAGACATTCCCGGGCATCGACCGCATCGCCCCGGACTTCACCCCGCTCTCGGGCGAGCGGATCGACGCGATCCTGCTGACGCACGGGCACGAGGACCACATCGGGGCGCTGCCTCTGCTGCGCGAGTGGTGCGAGGCGCCGGTCTACGCTTTCCCGTTCACGCTGGCCCTGGCGAAGCGGCGTCTGGCCGAGTCGGAAGCGCCGATGGGGCGCCTCCACGAGGTGCGCGGCGGCGAGAGGCTGCGCGAGGGGGAGTTCACCTTCACTTTCTTCCGCGTCTCCCACTCGGTGCCCGACTCGGCGGCGATCTTGATCGAGGCGGGCGGCCTGCGTCTTCTCCACTCGGGCGACTTCAAGCTCGACACGGACCCTCCCGACGGGGAGTGGACGGACCGGGAAGGGATCGCGGCGGCCGTGGGAGCGGGCGTGGACCTGGCGCTGCTGGATTCGACCAACGCGGAGCGGCCGGGCCGCGCTGCGTCGGAGCGCCTGGCCGGGCAGGGGTTGACCTCGGCCTTCGCCGGCGCGCCCGGACGGATCGTCCTGACGACCTTCTCGAGTCACGTCGCCCGTCTCTCGCAGGCGGTGTCGGCCGGACTGCTGCTTCACCGGCGGGTCGCGTTTCTCGGGCGCAGCATGCGCACCGTCGGCGAGATCGCCGAGCGCTTCGGGCGGCTGCGAATCCCCGCCGGCAGCCGCCTCGCTGCCTCGGAGCTCGCCCAGGAGCCGCCCGAGCGCCTGCTCTGCTTCGTCGGAGGAAGCCAGGGGGAGCCCTTCTCCGCGCTCTACCGGCTCGCGCTCGACGAGCACACCGACCTGAAGCTCTCGCCGGGCGACCTCGTGATCTTCTCTTCGCGCACGATCCCGGGCCATGAGCGCTCGGTCAACCGCGTCGCCGACCACCTGGCGCGGCGCGGCGCCCGCGTGCTGCGCGAGGCGGACCCGCCGCTCCACGTCTCGGGGCATGCCCACCGGGAGGACCTGGCGGACTGGCTCGAACTCGCCCGGCCGCGCCACGTGATGCCCGTGCACGGCGAGCGGCGAATGCTGGCCGCCGCGGCGGAGGTGGCGGCGGCGCGCGCCGTCCCGGCGGAGCGGATCCACCTGCTCGACAACGGGGACCGGCTCGTGCTCTCGGCGGAGCAGACCGAGCTCGAGCGCGGGGCGGTGCCGGCGGGGCGGATCTACCTCGACTCCCGGCCCGAGACCGTCGGGCCGGAGGTCGTCAAGGACCGCCGCCAGCTGGCGGAAGAGGGCTTCGT
>JBOGJK010000195.1:0-4273 GCA_050745345.1 Thermoanaerobaculia bacterium | reverse complement strand
GGTCGGCCCTTCGCGCCGCCTGGAAGCACTTCAGGAGCATCGCGTAGCGCGTGTCGGGCTCGGCGGCATCTCCGGCCGACAGTTCCTTCGGCGCGGGCGCCTCGGAGTCCTTGACCGCGGCCGGCCGGACCGCGTTGGCCGCCGGGTCCCACTCGCCGTTCGGGTTGTCGACGCCGGCGCCGGCGCTCGACTGCGTAACGATCCGCTCCATCACGAGGGCGATCAGGCCCTGCTTCGCCAGTCCCGCCTTCGCGTCGCCGTAATCGGCCTTGAGCTGGTCGCGCAGGTTCCAGTGCGACAACAGGCGCAGCTTCGGGGGAAAGAGGCGGTTCCCCCTGGCGTCCACGAGATGGTGCATCCAGATGTTGTACTGGGCGATGTACTGTCTCGACTCCGCGGCGGCCTGGCTGATCGCCTGGTTGACCTCGGCGGGGATCCTCTTGGAGAACCGGTCGGCCAGCC
Organism: Thermoanaerobaculia bacterium; assembly: GCA_050745345.1. Taxonomy (GTDB): domain Bacteria; phylum Acidobacteriota; class Thermoanaerobaculia; order UBA5066; family Gp7-AA6; genus DATBFU01. Next base: position 3,811 of record JBOGJK010000195.1, on the reverse strand, counting down.
GCGCTTCCGCCCACTGCCGACGCGACCAGGACTCCCCCTCCCGCAGGCGGTCGGCGAGAGTCGTGACCGGGAAGTTCAGGAGGATCGCGAAGGCGAGGCGGTTCTCGAAGGAGTCCTCGACGAAGTGCGCCCCCGGGTCGTAGCCGGCGAGTACCTCGTCGAAGGGGTAGATCGGCCCCAGGTCCAGGTCCGACTGCCGCCGGAAGTCCCGCCCGATCTCGTTGATGTGCCCGTCGAAGGACTCCATCGCGAACTCCATGCGGGAGAAGAGCGCCTCGCGCGTCTTCGCGTCTCCCGCGAAGTGAGTCCGCGCGACCTCTGCGAAGGCGTCCGCGCCGCCATCCTCGGCGCGCCAAAACTGTGCCGCCTGGGAGAGCCCGCGCCGGATCCGCTCGCCCTCCGGTTCTCCGTACTTCGAGACGAGCTCCGCTTCGAGTTTCGTGGTCGTTTCCTTCATGGCCTCTCGTCCTGCCCGCGGCGCGGCGGCCCCGGCGAGCAGCGAAGCCGAGAGCAGAGCCGTTCCGGCGAGTCGTTTGCGGGTCATGCGAATCCCTCCGGCGGCGGAGTCTAACGGGTTCCGGCCGGAACGCGGCGCCGCAGTTCTTCGGCGAAGCCCAGCACGACGTGGATCTCCTGCGGCAACTCCTCGCCCACGGGCTCCGTGACCATCCAGAAGCGCCCGTCGGGGCCGACGTCGTAGCTGCGGCTGGGCGTGATGTTGTCGAAGAACATTCCCGTAAAGAGCGGTTCCGGCTTGCCCGGATCGAGCTGCTGTCCGGATCCGACGGGCACGGCCATCATGCGGTTGCCGCTTCGGTAGAAGAGCTCGCGGCCGTCCCGGGACCAGGCAGGCTCCTCGCCTCCTCCGGTCGAGACCTGGATGCGGCTGCCGGGTCCGGGGAAGGGCTGTACGTAGACTTCGTAGAGCCCCGACTCGTCCGAGACGTACGCGAGCCAGCGGGAGTCCGGGGAGAACGCAGCCTCCTTCTCCGAGGAGGGCGTGCGAACGACCGGGCGTGCTTCGCCTCTCCCGTCGGCCGCCGCGATCCAGACATCGGCGCCCGTCTTCGGATGGAATTCGACGAAAGCGAGCCACCGGCCGTCCCGCGACCAGTCGGTCAGGTAGTGATGATGTTCGCCCGCCGTCACCCGCGCATTCTCGCCTGTGCCGTCGGCCTGGCCGATGTAGATCTGGTGCGCGCCCTCGCGACCCGATTCGAAGGCGAGGCTCCTGCCGTCGGGCGACCAGACGGGGGAATGGTCGTCCGGGCTCCATGCCGCGCGCGAGACCGCGGCTCGGGCAAGGTCGTAGACGCAGACCTGGGCCTTGACGTCCTCGATCCAGAGGGCGAGGCGACGGCCGTCGGGCGAGACGCGCGGCGACAGGTATTGGCTGGCCTCGAGGATGGTCTCGGCCTTGCCGGAGCGATCCAGTCGAACGAGAGAGCGTGCGGCAAACTGCGTCCCTCCCGGGACGTAGGCGAGCGCTCCCGTCGGGGACACGTCGAAGAGGGCCGCTCCCGAGCCCGCGTCGTTGGCGGCGCCCTCCAGGACGGCCACGGCAGGCCCCGTCGCAGCGAGCCGCTCGAGGTCGAAGGGCGCGGCGTGAAGCTTCGAGCCCCGGAGGAAGACGACGTGGCCGCCGGGCGACCAGCGCGCGTGGTAGCCCCCGTCCAGCACGACGCGCGTCTTGCCCGTCTTGCCGGAGAGGACCGCAATCGAGGACTGGTCGAAGCCCTCGCCCCGGTAGAGCGTGAAGAGAACTCCGCGGCCGTCGGGGAGAGCATCGGGCAGGATGTGCGCGAACTCGCCTCGGGGGCGATCGGGTGTCGTCAGACGCTGCGGAGGGCCTCCCTCGATCGGGAGGCGAAAGAGGCCTCCGGTGAAGGAGGGCACGAAGACGATCGAGCCGTCCGACATCGCCGAGGCGCCGGCCGGGTAGGGCAGCTCGCAGAGCGACTGCGGCGTGCCGCCGGTCGAGGGCAGCCGCTTCAGCTTCTCACCGGCGTCGAAGCCGATCCAGTCGTCGCTTGGGGAGAAGAAGGGGCTGCGGGCACGCTCGGTGCCGGGCAGTCGGGCGGCTTCGAGCGCGTCGAGTCTCCGGATCCAGAGACCGCTCTCCGCGCGTCCGCGTGCGGCGAAGGCGATCCGCGTCCCGTCGTGCGAGAAGGCGAGCGAGGAGCTGTTCCTGATGGTCACGCCGAGGCCGGCGGGAAGCCGGACGGTGAAGCGCGCCGCCGCCGGGGCTCCTCCCACGGCTCCGGCGCGCGAGAAGAAGGCGCGCCAGGCCAGGCCAGCAGCGGCCGCGCCGAGTACAAACCCGACCGCCGCCAAGAGGGCAGAGCGTCTTCGCCGCCCGGATGGCTCCGGCGCCGCAGCGGGGGCGGGCCGGTCCGCTTCCGCGATCGCCTCCATGATCTCGATCCGCGCATCGCCCATGTCGCGCAGCCGCTCGCCCGGCTCCTTCCGCAGGCATCGCCGCAGCAGTTGCCGCGCGAGCGGCGGCGTTTGGTCCGGAAGCGCCGCCCAGTCGGGCTCGCGCTCGATCACCCTCGCCAGCGTGTCGGAGGGCGTCTCGCCGCGGAAAGCCGGCCGCCCAGACAGCGCCTCGAAGAGGGTGCAGCCGAACGCCCAGATGTCCGTCCGTTTGTCCACGGGCCGGCCCCGCGCCTGCTCGGGGCTCATGTAAGCCACCGTCCCGAGGACGACTCCCGCGCCAGTCGGTCCGCTTGTCAGGGTCGGCAACGCGCTCTCGTCTCCGAGCGTCGGCCCTTCGGCGAGGAGCTTGGCGAGGCCGAAGTCGAGGACCTTGACCCGCCCTTCCGGCGTCACCTTGATGTTGGCAGGCTTCAAGTCCCGGTGGACGATGCCGGCCTCGTGCGCCGCCTCGAGCGCGGCGGCGATCTGGGCAAAGAGCGGCAGCGCCTCGCGCACCGGGATCGGCCCCTCCGCGATTCGCTCCTCGAGCGTCTGGCCGGCGACCTTCTCGAGCACGAGGATGTCGCGGCCCTCGACGCGCTCCAGCCCGAAGAGGGTCGCGATGTTCGGGTGGTTGAGCGAGGCCAGGAGCCTCGCCTCCCGCTCCCAGCGTGACAGGCGCTCCGGGTCGGCCGCGAAGGCCTCCGGCAGGATCTTCAGGGCGACGCTTCGTCCGAGCGTCTCGTCACGGGCCGCCCAGACCTCGCCCATGCCGCCGGCGCCCAGGCGAGACCCGACCAGGAAGCGGCCCAGGGTTGCGCCCGGCTCGACGTTCAAGGGCCCGCCCGGTACCCCGGCCCCCGCAGCGCCTTGCCCGGCTTTGCGCCGGTCAACTTCCCGCCATCGACGACCAGCACGCCGTTGACGGCGACGTAGGGGATGCCCGCGCTGTACTGGTTCGGCTTCTCGAAGGTCGCGCGGGCGTTGACGGTCTGCGGGTCAAAGAGCGTCAGGTCCGCCCAGAAGCCGACCTTGACGAGCCCCCGGTCGGGCAGGCCCGCCGCCTCGGCTGCGAAGGAGGTCATCTTGCGGACGGCCTCCTCCAGGCGCAGCACCTTCTGCTCGCGCACGTAGTAGCCGAGGATGCGAGCCGCCGAGCCCCAGCCTCGAGGGTGAGAGGTCTCCTTCGAAAGGGGTCCGTCGGTCGCCTTGGCCTGCGAGTCGCAGTCGAAGGCGACGAGCGGGCTGGCCAGCGCCGTCCGCACGTCCTTCTCGTCCATGATCGCGATGATGCAGGAGGCGCTCGCCCGATCGGCCAGCACGATGTCGATGACGACGTCGCGGGGGTCCTTCCCCTCGGCCCGGGCGATCTCGGCGACGGTCTTTCCCTCGT
>JBOGJK010000194.1:0-3430 GCA_050745345.1 Thermoanaerobaculia bacterium | reverse complement strand
ACCGAGATCGTCGCCAACTCGCTCGATTCCGGCGCCCGGCGCATCGTGCTCACCGCGGACCCCGCGCAATCCGCCCTGCTCATCCTGGACGACGGAGCAGGCATGAAGCGCGCGGAGCTCGCCCGTTACCACGACGTCGCGTCGAGCCGGAAGCCGCGCGGGGAAGGGATCGGGTTCGCGGGAGTCGGCATCAAGCTGGGCCTGCTCGCCAGCGACGAGGTCGTGACCGAGACGCGACGCGGCGCCGTCCACGTCGCGACACGCTGGCACCTCGCCTCGCGCCACCGCGCGCCCTGGAAGTGGATCCCGCCCGGGGGGCTCCTCTCCCGTGACGGAACCGCAGTGACGCTGCGCCTGCGCAATCCGCTCTCGCCCTTGCTCGACACGGGGTTCCTCGAAGAGACGATGCGGCGACACTTCCAACCCCTCTTCGACGCGGGTTTCTCCGAGATGCTCGCCGCGCACTATCCGGGCGGCGTCTCCCTCGTCGTCAACGGCCGGGCGCTCGGCCCGGAGGAACCAGCCGTCGTCGAGCGCTCGGCTCTGGCGCTGCATCTGCCGCGCCGGCGGCGCGCCGCCGCCTCCGGCTACCTGTGGCGCGGCCGGCAGGACGGCACTTTGCCGGAGAACGCGCGAGGGCTGGCCGTGAGCACCTTCGGAAAGGTCATCAAGCGAGGGTGGGACTGGCTCGGCGTCTTCCCGGCGGACCCGGACCGCGTCGGAGGGCTGGTCGAGGCGCCGCTGCTTTCCCAGTGCCTGACGCTCGCCAAGAACGACTTCATTCGCACGGGGCAGAAGGGAGCGGTCTTTCTCACCTTCCGCAAGGGGCTGCAGCAGGCGGTTTCGGCGCAGCTCTCGGCCTGGGGAGAGGGGACCGACCGCGCGGAGCCGCGCCTGCGGCGAGCGCGGCCGTACGAGCGAGACCTCGCGGCCGTGCTCGAAGAGCTGGCCGAGGAGTTCCCGCTGCTGCAGAATCTGGTCGAGAGGCACGCGGGCGGCCAGAAGAGGCTCCCCGTGGGTGGCGCGGGACTCGGAACCGCCCTGCTCCCCGCGGGGACGGCGCCTCAGCGGGAGCCCGCTCCGGCTCCCGCCTCCGAAGAGCCTCCTGCCGAGCTTCCGCCACCCGCGCCGCCAGCCGGCGGTCCGAGCGAGCTTGCCGAGGCGCCGACGATCGATCTCGCCGCGGCCGGCCGTCGCGCACACTCGAAGCCCATGCGGCTGGGCCTGAAACTCCAGTTCGAGGCGAGGCCTGAAAGCGTCGAGCCCGGGCGGCTGGCCGAGAACATCGTCTGGATCAACGAGTCGCACCCCGCCCACCGCCGCGCCGCGGCCTCGCGCTCGGAGGGATACCACATCGCGTTCTCGGCGGCGATGGCTCTCTCGACCGTCGCCGTCGAACCGCATCAACAGCGAGCCTTCGTCAACGCGTTCCTCGCGCGCTGGGGCGAAGCGCTCGAGCGTTCCCACGGCGCCCGCCCGCGGCGCCGCCGGCAGACGACGGGTCGGGGCAGAAAACCCGACTGATAGAGTCGGTCTCCGTGAGGGTCGGCCGAAACGATCCCTGTCCCTGCGGCAGCGGAAAAAAGTTCAAGCGGTGCTGCGAGGCGAAGAACCGTCTCCGCGCCGTCGAGATGACTCCGAAGCCCTTCTCAGCGCCAGTCTGCCTTTCGGTGCGACGCGGGCTCTCCTTCTCGAGCGCACTCGACCGCCAGACGGGCTCTCTCCGCCGGTGTGACGTGAGCAGCGCACGAATCGTCGTTCGATCCACACTTGACGCCCCTTCGCGGCACCAGGTCGAGTTCGAAGCTGCACGGCGAGAAGACGTTCCAGAGTCTCGAAGCGAGGGGATGTCTTCCCTTTCTCGATCCTCGCGAACGTGGCTTGTGGGATCCCCGCGCGGCGACCGAGCTCCCGCTGACTCAGGCCGGCATGGCGCCTGGCGTGCCGGAGGAGCGACGCGGAAGTGATGACAGCAAGAATGCTATCAGACGCCAGGCGGCCGGATCCGGGTGAGTTCTCCCGACGTAACTCGTCAGACGGCGCGTAGCGCCCTGGTGATGTTCAAACGCGCCGCGCGGAAGGCCGGGAAGAACCCTCCCAAGAGGCCCATCGCGATCGAGAAGGCGATCCCGCCGGCGATCAGGGGAGGCGTCAGCCGGAAGTGGAAGAGCACCTCGGAGAAGGTCCGGAAGTTCATCGTCCCGGTGGGCTTGGTTACGAGCAGGTTGAAGAGGCCGAACGCCGCCAGGGTCCCGAGCGCCCCGCCGGCCAGGCACAGCAGCAGCGCCTCCAGCACGAAGGAGGTCAGGACGGAACGCCGGGAGAACCCGATCGCGCGCAGCGTCCCGATCTCGCGGATGCGGGCGGAGACCTGCGCGTACATCGTGTTCATGGCGCCGAAAGCCGCGCCGATCGCGGTGAAGATGCCGACGATGATGGCGAGGATCTTGATCGGGGCGCCGGTGACCATCTGCTCCTCGTAGTACTTCTTCTCGGTCTTCCCCTCGAGCTTCAGCCGCTGGTCCCCCTTGACGGCCTCGATGTAGCGGGCGGCCGACTCCGGGTCGCTCGTGCGCACGAAGACGGAAGAGAAAATCTCGCGTTTGGTCTGCGCCTGCAGGTCCTTGACATCCACCCAGATCTCCGATTCGTAGGCCGAGCCCGAGGCGTCGAAGTGCCCCACGATCGTCCAGCGGAAGTTGCCCTGCTTGATCTGGTCGCCGAGCCTCATGTTGGCGAAGCGCGTTGCGAGGTTGCGCGAGACGATCGCCTCCCCCGCCACGGCCTGGAACATCCGGCCTTCCACGATCCTCACCCCTGGCCGCATCTCGAGACCGATGGGCGCAATTCCCCGCACCTGGACGTTCGAGCTCTTCCCGTCCCTGCGCGGGATGTTGACCAGCGTCAGCAGCTCCGGAGAGACCATCGGCTCGCCCTTGGCGTCGCGCTCGATCCCCGGCAGAGCCCGGATCTGATCGTAGGAGTCGCGCGTGATGACGCTCTGCATCTCTGCCTGCGAGCCCACCCGCATCGTCAGGACGTTGCGGGTGGAGGCGTTGACCGAGAGCGTCCTCTCGACGCCCTGCCACAGCGAGAGCACGAAGAGGAAGACCATGACGACCAGCGCGACCACGGCCACCGTCATGACGGTGGAGACCCTGCGAACGAGCAGGTTGCGCAGGTTGTATTTGAGCGGGATCGCCATCGCTACACCGTCGTCAGGCGTGAGGCATCAGGCGTAAGTCGAGAAGCTCGCATCACGCCACCTGACGCAGGCCGTCCACGACCTTGATCCGCGAAGAGCGGATCGCCGGCACGAAGCCAGCCAGGATCCCCACACCCACCGAGATGGCGAAGGCGGCGAGGAGGACCTCCCAGCTCACCCGGAAGTTCAGAAGGAACGGCGCCATTGGGGTCGTCTCCATCCCCC
>JBOGJK010000193.1:0-1973 GCA_050745345.1 Thermoanaerobaculia bacterium | reverse complement strand
GAGCAGCCGATCGAGCCCGTTGAGCCCAGGACGGCGAGGTTTTTCATGGTGGAACCCTTAATTATATCGACCGGGTCGGGTCGGCCGTCGGCGCCGACGGGACGGGATCAGACTGTGGCGAGCAAGAGGGCCAGCACGGGCCCCGCGTAGAGCAGCGAGTCGATCCGGTCGTAGAAGCCTCCGTGGCCGGGCAGGAAGACGCCCGAATCCTTGACCCCGGCCCCCCGCTTCCAGAGCGATTCGACGAGGTCCCCGATCTGTCCGGCCGAAGAGGCGAGCGCTCCGGCCAGCGCTCCGCGCGCGGGCCCGAGCTCCGGGAGGACCCACCAGGCGCCCGCGGCCGCCCCGATCGCGGTCGCGCCGAGGAGGCCGCCCACGGTCCCCTCCCACGTCTTCTTCGGCGAGACCAGGGGCGCCAGGGCCCGCCTGCCCAGGGCGCGTCCGGTGTAGTACGCGAAGGAGTCGCACCCCCAGACGATCAGGAAGAGCATCAGCACCGCCCGCGGAGAGAAGGCCCGCAGGGCGCACATCGCCGTCGCGGGCAGCGCCACGGCGAAGACGCCGTAGAGGGTCGATCCCGCGCTCGACAGCGCCGAGGAGGGCTCGACTCCGGAAAGAAGCGGCGCGACGGAGGCGAGCGCGGCCACCGCCAGACAGAGCAGGACCGCGATCGTCAGTCCCCGGCGGTCGGCGGGCCCGGCGTATCCCCAGAAGGCTGTCCAGGCGGCGAGCACCGCGGCCCCCCCTCCCAGGCCCACGGTCTTCGAGATCGGGTGGCCGCTTCTTTCCGCGAGCCGGCAGAACTCGTAGAGCGCCGCGAGTGTAACGGCCGCGACGAGCAGGTCGAAGACGATCGGAGGAAGAAAGAAGAGGACCGCGAGGACGATCGGGATCGCGATCCCCGCCGCGAGCTCGCGCTTCAAGGGCAAGGCCGGCGCTACCGCCGGCCGCCTTCGGCCCGGCTCTCCTCCGCCTCGCCCGCGCGGCCCTCGTCGATCACCCCGCCGTAGCGGCGCTCCCGCTTCTGAAAGTCGAGAATCGCCTCGAAGAGGTGGCGCTTGCGGAAGTCGGGCCAGTAGGTGGGCGTCACCCAGATCTCGCTGTAGGCGATCTGCCAGAGCAGGAAATTGGAGACGCGCATCTCCCCGCTCGTGCGGATCAGCAGGTCCGGGTCCGGCAGCCCCGCCGTCCCCAGGCGAGACCCGAGCGTCTCCTCGTCGATCTGCTCGGGGGTGAGCCGCCCCGCCTCCACGTCGTGCGCGAGCGAGCGGCAGGCGTCCACGATCTCCGTCCGGCCGCCGTAGTTCAGCGCGATGTTGAACGTCATGCCGCGGCAGGAGGAGGTGGCCGCGAGCCCCTTGGCGAGCTCCTTCTGGACCGAGGCGTCGAGCTCGTTCATCCGGCCCACGACGCGAAAACGGATGTCGTTCTTCAAGAGGTTGGAGAGCTCCCGGTTCAGGTACTCCTTCAAGAGCGACATGAGAGTCACGATCTCGAATCGCGGCCGCTTCCAGTTCTCGACCGAGAAGGCGTAGAGGGTGAGCGCGTCGAGCTCGAGGCGCGCGCAGGTCTCGACGGCCTCGCGCACCGAGGCGATACCGGCCCGGTGCCCCTCGACACGGGGGAACCCGCGCTGCCGCGCCCACCGGCCGTTTCCGTCCATGATGATCGCGACGTGCCGCGGCAGGCACGTGAGGTCGATCTCGTCGAGCAGGCGCCGCTCCGGCGAGCCCGCGGACGCCAGCGTTTCCTTGTCGATCACGGGCTTCAGTTTAACCCGGCGGGCCGGCGCACTGGCAGTTGATCTGGTAGCCGTGGTTCTTGTAGTAGGCGACCCAGTCCATGTTGTCGAGCATGGCGTAGTAGCGGCGGAGCGCGTCGTAGTAGTCGTGCCAGAAGCGCTGCAGGCGTTCTTCCTCGACGGACATGTACGGATTGCGCTTGGCGAAGATGTTCCACCAGGGCTGGTAGCC
>JBOGJK010000192.1:0-3137 GCA_050745345.1 Thermoanaerobaculia bacterium | reverse complement strand
CTGCTCCAGCTCGACGCCGCCCGTGCCCGCCGGAACCGTTTCGGCCGCTGAGCCCGACTGGCGCCTCGTGGGCCGGGCCGAAGCGAAATCCGACTGCCAGCGGCTCGAGCCGCCCTCCGTGATCTCGCGCCGGGAGGCCCAGTACCCGGTGGACCTCCGCCGCAGGGGGATCGAGGGGACCGTCGTCGTGGAAGGGAGCGTCTCGGCAGACGGAGCTCTCGAGGGCGTGAAGGTGATCCGGAGCGCCGCGCCCGAGCTCTCGGATACCGCTCTGGACGCATTCCGGGCCTGGCGTTTCAAACCGGCTCTCTGCGACGGAACGCCGATCGAGGCGTACGTCAGCGCGACCTTTTCGTTCGACCTCGCGCGCTGAGCAAACGGGGAGATGGGCCCTGCGCCTTCCCCGGGAGCGCGCTTCCGGCGAGCCTATTTCTTCCGGGGCGCCTTGACCTTCCGGATCAAGCCGGCAGCCTTCTTCGCGTCGGCGTCGTTCTCGAAGCCGAGGATTGCCGTCCACTTCCGGCCGAGAACCTGAGCCACGAAAAACGTGAGGTTGATCCCGGCGTCGGCCAGAGCCTTCGTCATCGCGTGACCGAGGCCAGGCGCGTCGTCCCCCGCGGCGACCAACGTGGGTATCGAAGAGGCCGTGAGCCCTGCCGCCTGCGCCGCCGCGGCAGCCTTCTTGCCGCTGACGGGGTAGAGCTCGATGGCGCCCCGGCTCTCGTCTCCCGGGTAACGGTAGCCCATGACGACCTGCAGACTCGCGCCCGTCCGGGCGAGCGGCTCGAGCGCCGCGGCCAGCATCCCGGGCTGGTTCGGCACGTCGCGCCTCCAGAGCGTGATCGATTTGACCTTGACTGCCATGATGGGTCCTCCCTTCGATCGGTACGGCGAGAGTCTAGGTCCATTTGCGGCGGCGGGGGTATCCCGCGGCTTCCGCTTGCCGGAGAGAGCTCTCCTGCGCGAGACTCGGGTAAGCTCATTTGCGGCAGGGGCCGTAGCTCAGGCGGATAGAGCAAGAGTTTCCTAAACTCTAGGTCGGCGGTTCGAGTCCGCCCGGCCCCACCAATCGAGTCAGCGACTTGCGTCACCCTGCTCTCTCCACCAAAACCGCGGTACCCGTTCTGAGACCCGTTTTCACCATCGGCACCACGTTCTCCTGCGGCGCGCCGTCGATCAGCGCCGCCGCCCGGTTCAGCCACACCACGCAGTCCTCCGTCGTCATCCCGATGTAGCGGCTCGTCGTGTCGCCCGAGGCGTGACCGAGCACCATCTCGATCACCGCTCGCGGCGCGCCCGCCCGCTCCAACGCCGTGCCGCAACTCCGACGCAGCGAATGCCTGTCCGGCCGCCGCCAGCCCGGCCGCGGCTCCTCCGGGCAGACCTTCTTCATCCGCCGCTCGATCACGCTCGACACGTCACGTAGCGGTTTCGGGTCGCGCCGCCCGTTCAACCACACCGGATCGTTCGGCCCCGGGTCCGCCGGCCGCAGCCGCTTCAGGATTTCCAGCGCCACGTCGCCCAGCGGCACCGCGCGCTCCTTACCGCCGTTCTTCCCCTTGGTCCATCGCGGGTCGGTCGTGTACGTGCGGCCCTCAACGTCCAGCCGCCCCCACGTCATGTTCAGCAGCTCGCTCGGCACGCGCATCCCCGTGTGCGCCGCGAACCGCGCCGGCACGGCCACGTGCGCCGGTAGCAACTCGTACAGCGCCCGCAACTGCTCGCGCGTGTACGGCGGCGCCTTCTTCTCGACCCCTCCGCCGAACAGTTCCTTGCTCTCGTCGCCGCCGTCGAACTCGTCGAAGGGGTTGACCGTGATGCCGGTCTCGCGCCGGTTCGCCCGCCCCCAGCGATAGACCTTGTGGAGGAAGCGGAACCGGTTCCGAATCGTGTTGGACGCCAACCCCTGATCCGCCCAAGCAGCCGCGGCGCCCAACAGCCGCTCCTTGTCGATGCGGTCCGCCGCCAGCGCGAAGTCGAGACGCTTCTTCAGCTGGCGGACGATCGACCGGTCGCCCTTCCAACTGCGCTTGTGGCCTTTCTGCTTCCCTCCCTTCCCCCTGTCGTAGGGCCGACTCTGAGCGTTCAAGTAGAGCTGCACGATCTCGCCCAGGGGCTTCGGCGACGGGATCTCGTCGCCCACGCCGAACCGCTTCGCGTTGAACTCCGCGAGCAGCTTGTCGCGGACGGCGCGTGCGGTGACGACCTCGCGCTTCGGGCAGCCGGTCGTCCGGTTGACGTCGCGCCCGGCGCGGCACCAGCGGAACGTCCACGTGCCCTCCTTCGAGAGCGTCAGGTGGTGGTTGGGGTCGCGCCCCTTGGGGCGCCCGGGTGATCGAGCCATGGGAACCTCCTACAAATCCCCAACCGCCGCGCCTCCCGCGTCGGAAGGTTGCGACACCACCGGAGTGGGAGGTGGAGCGGCGGCGGGGAAGTCTTGTTCGGCGTTCGTCTCCGGTAGTGTCGCAAGAACGATTATCCCTCGCGCCGCGCCCCTGGGAAAGAGAAATCGTGCCCGGAAACGGGTCGCCAAACGGGTCGCGTCCCCCGCGCACTCGCGCCGCCGCACGCCCGCCGTGCTTCTCTCCATCCCGACCGACGGTTCCCGCAACCGTTACGCTCCCCGCGGCTCGACCCGCCGCTGCTCCAGGAACCGCAGGAGGTCAGCCTGCGCGAATCGCAGGTCACCTCGGCCGTTGATCCGGTAGTACGGGAGCAACCCCCGGGCGGCCATCCTCCGGACCGTCTGGGGGCGCAGGCGCAAGAACTCGCCCGATTCCTCCGGGGTCAGCAGCCGGGGCGGTGCCTCGGTCTTCACCCAGAACCTCCCCGGCGGGGCACGGGCGGCGGACGGCGTAGCCCCCCTTCCCCCTCCGGGCGGGCGTTGTTTACCGCCGGCGGGTAACCCGTTCCAACCCGTTCCAACCCGTTCCCGGCGCGGGTTCGAACCATTAGTGTTCCGGAACCCGTTCTCGTTCTCTCTCCTAGAGAGAACGGGTTCCCGGAACGGGTTCGAGGAAGCACAGAACGGCTAGGTTTCTTCAACATCGTCGGAACGGGTTGCGGAACGGGTTGTGGGCGATGCGTCCTCGGCGAAGCAGTAGACCTTGCCTCCGCCCTTTCCGTGGCGTTTCAAC
>JBOGJK010000191.1:0-2783 GCA_050745345.1 Thermoanaerobaculia bacterium | reverse complement strand
GCCCATCAGGGCGCGGTTGGCGTCGTCGTGCTCCAAGAACGGGATCAGCGCCGTCGCGACCGAGACGAGCTGTTTGGGCGAGATGTCCTTGTAGTCCACCCGGTCGCGCTCGGCGGTGATGAACTCTCCGTTGAGCCTCGCGATGACGCGCTCCTCCTTGATGCGGCCGGAGGCGTCCGTCTCGGCGTTTGCCTGCGCGATGACGTAGTTCTCCTCTTCCCAGGCCGAGAGGTAGAAGGCGAACCGCAGGGCGTCGGCCGCCCGCTTGTGGTTTCGCTTGACCCGCTCGTTCTCCTCCTCGAGCTCCTTCTTCTCCACGATCTGTCCGAGCTTGAAGGAGGTGTCCCCCGCCTGCGTGACCTGGAAATGGTCGAGGACCCGCCCCTTCTCCACCCTCTTGTAGGGAGTCTCGATGAACCCGAAGTCGTTGATCCGCGCGTAGCAGGAGAGCGAGGAGATCAGGCCGATGTTGGGCCCTTCCGGCGTCTCGATCGGGCAGACTCGGCCGTAGTGGGTCGGGTGCACGTCGCGGACCTCGAATCCCGCGCGCTCGCGGGAGAGGCCGCCCGGGCCCAGCGCCGAGAGGCGCCGCTTGTGCGTGACCTCGGAGAGCGGGTTGGTCTGATCCATGAACTGCGAGAGCTGCGAAGAGCCGAAGAACTCCTTGATCGACGCGATGACCGGCTTCGAGTTGATCAGGTCGTGCGGCATCGCCGAGTCGATGTCCTGATGCACGGACATCTTCTCCTTGATCGCGCGCTCCATGCGCACCAGGCCGATGCGGAACTGGTTCTCCAGCAGCTCTCCCACCGAGCGCACGCGCCGGTTGCCGAGGTTGTCGATGTCGTCCGTCCGGCCGACGTCGCGCTTGAGTCTCAGCAGGTACCCGACGACGCGGTAGATGTCCTGCGCCGTCAGCGTGCGGGTGTCCTCGGAGGAATCCGCCTCCAGCTTGATGTTGAACTTGAAGCGCCCCACCCGCGAGAAGTCGTACTTCTTCGGATCGAAGAACATCCCCTCGAACAGGTTCTTGGCCGACTCGTAGGTCGGCGGATCCCCCGGGCGGAGTCTCCGGTAGATCTCCAGGATCGCTTCGTTGCGCGTCTTGTGGGTGTCCTTCCGGATGGTGTTGACCAGGATGTCGCCGCACAGGTCCCAGTCGGGGAAGCAGACCTCGACCTCCTTGATGCCGCGCTCCTTCAACTGCTCGACGGCGTCGGGCCCCAGCTCCTGCCCCGCCTCGAACAGCACCTCGCCCGTCTGGAGGTCCACGACGTCGGCGAGGAAGCAGCCCTTCTCGACCGCCGCGCCGTCCACCGACCGCTCGACCGAGCCCTTCCGGGCGATCTCCTTCTGCTCGTCGGTGGAGAGCTTCAACCCCGCGAAGACCAGGCGCGTCTCGCGCTTGACGCGCGCGTACCGCTCCTTGAGCTCCTCCTGCCGCAGGACCTCCCTGCCGATGGACAGGTGCACCCGGCCGCGCTCGAAGCGCGCCGGCACCGAGGCGTAGAACTGCCGCAGGATCGACTCGTCGGTCTCCAGGCCCAGAGCGCGCAGGAAAATCGTGGCCGGGAACTTGCGCTTTCGGTCGATCCGGACGAAGAGGACCCCCTTCTGGTCGTACTCGAACTCGACCCAGGAGCCGCGGTACGGGATGATCTTGGCGAGGAACCCGTGCGCCGACTCCTTGGTGAAGAAGACGCCGGGAGAGCGGTGGAGCTGCGACACGATCACGCGCTCCGTGCCGTTGATCACGAAGGTGCCGTGCTCGGTCATCAGCGGGATGTCGCCGAAGAAGACCTCCTCCTCCTTGGCGTCCCGCATCGTCTTGACGCCGGTCTCGGGGTCCTTGTCGTACACGAAGAGCCGGAACGTAACCTTCAGCGGCACCGAATAGGTCATCCCCCGCTCCTGACACTCGGCCACCGAGTACTTCATCTGCAGGTCGACCGGGTTGCCGCAGACGTCGCAGAGCGTCACGCGGTTGGCGTTCTGCATGCCGCAGTTCGGGCAGGAGACGACCTCCTCGTGCGGGTGCGCCGTCACGATGCGCTTGCCGCAGTGCCGGCACTCCATGCGGAGGTGCTCGAGGCCCTTGAGGCGCCCGCACTTGCACTCCCAGGTGCCGATCGCGTAGCGGACGAACTGCAGCTCGCAGGCGCCGCGGAAGTCGGTGAACGGGAAGACGCTCGTGAAGACGGCCTGGAGGCCGGACTCCTCGCGCTCCTCGGGCAGCAGGTTCATCTGCAGGAACCGCTCGTAGGAGCGGCGCTGCACGTCGATCAGGTTGGGAAGATCCATGAAGGAACGGATCTTCGAAAAGCTCTTCCTCTCGGGCGAGACGGCGACCTCACTCATCTAGGCTCCTGGCCGGGTAGGACCCGGACTGTCGGGGTTTGCGGACCGCGACCCACCGGCCGCCGAAGGGCGGCCACGTAAAGAACAATCGGCTATTTCCGAGTGCCAGATCGTCCGACTTCCCTACTTGATCTCGACCTTTGCTCCGACGTTTTGAGGCGCGCCTCGCAGGCGGGCGCGCACGTTTTCAAAACGAGGGCTTCCACCCCGGCTCTTCACTACTTGATCTCCACTTTTGGGCATTTGAGGCGCGCCTCGCAGGCGGGCGCGCACGTTTTCAAAACGAGGGCTTCCACGCCGGCTCTTCACTACTTGATCTCCACTTTTGCACCAACCTCTTCAAACTTCCTCTTGATGTTGGCGGCCTCGTCCTTCGAGACCCCCTCTTTGAGGAGCCCCGGAGCGCCGTCCACCAGGTCCTTGGC
>JBOGJK010000190.1:0-3923 GCA_050745345.1 Thermoanaerobaculia bacterium | reverse complement strand
CGCTCACCACGGCCGCCGTCGCGATCGCTTCGATCCGCGTCCAGCGGGCGGCCGCGGCGTAGATCACGAGCACCGAGACGAGCATCAGAAGGTCGTCGCCCGCAATCGAGAGGACCGCCGCCCACAGGACGTCGAGAACGTGCAACGCCCGGCGAAGATCGGGAGTCGAGTCGTGGCGACGGAGCCAGGCCCAGACCGCGAGCCCCTGGAGCGCGTAGACGACGAGGAGCACCACCGGAGGCCAGAGTCCGCGGGCCCAGAAGGCGACGCCGGCGAGCTCGACGAGCAGCAGCAGGCCACCCAGGCCCGCCCGCGACACGGCGAGTGCGCGCTCCAGCCGCTGCGCCCCCTCCGCCGCGACCGCCAGCCGGATGCCGTCCGAGGGGCGAGTTGCCCCCCTGGCCGCGCCCGTCTCGGCCGCGCTTGCGCCCTCCGGGGCCGCTGTCGCGGCTCCGAGCAGATTCTCTTGCGTGACCCGAACACGACGCCCGGCGTCCATGGCCGCTCCCCGTCCACCGCCCGCGGCGGGTTCAAATGTCGTTCTGAGAGTTCCCGGCCCCCTAATGGTAACTCGCCGCAGGGCGCCCGGAGGGGCCATTAAGGCAGGGCGGAGGGTCGCGGAGAAGGCCGGTCGGTGCGCGGCGGTCCGGCTGGTGAGCCGTGTAGGACTCGAACCTACAACCTAGAGATTAAGAGTCTCTTGCTCTACCAATTGAGCTAACGGCCCACTCGGGACGCGGAGGATAGCCGATCGGGCCGGGCCCGGCAAGCCGGAGCCGGCGGGCGCGCCTCCACGCGATCCGAGGTGGCGCCGGCGTAGAATCCGCGCGCCCATGCGCCTCCTCGCAGCCGCGGCGCTCCTCGGCTCGTCGCTCGCCGGACTCGCGGCCGCGGCGCGGCCGGAAGCGCAGCCGCCTCCTCCGACGCGCACGGCGGTGCGGGCCCGCGCACTGCTCGACGTCGTGGCGGGCAGGCTGGTGGCCGATCCGGTCGTGCTGATCGAAGGGGACCGGGTCCAGGCGGTCGGAAGCTCTCTGCCGATCCCCTCCGGGACGAAGGTTCTCGAGCTCGGAGACGCGACGCTCCTTCCAGGCCTGATCGACTGCCACACGCACATCACGACGACCTACCGCTTCCTGATCCACGGCGGGCCGATGCACGACGCGGTCACCGCGCACGTGCACGCCCGCAAGACGCTGGAGGCGGGCTTCACCACGGTGCGCGACCTCTGGTCCAAGGAGTTCATCGACGTCGCTTTGCGCGACGCGATCAACCGCGGCGAGGTCGTCGGCCCGCGGATGCAGGCGGCGACGCTGGCCATCGGCTCGACCGGAGGACACAACGAGGATGAGCAGGGGCTCTCGCCCACGATCACGGTCGGTGGGTCGCTCGGGATCGCCGACGGGGTGGACGGCGTGCGCAAGCTGACCCGGTACGAGATCAAGCACGGGGCCGACGTCATCAAGATCATGGCCACCGAGGGAGGAGGCGAAGGCAACAATCTCGTCAACGAGACGCAGTACACGCTCGAGGAGATGCGGGCGATCGTCGAGGAGGCGCACCGCTACGGCAGGAAGGTCGCCGCCCACGCCCACGGGGCCGACGGGATCCGCACGGCCGTCCGCGCGGGTGTGGACTCGATCGAGCACGGCACGTTTCTCGACGGCGAGGGCGTGCGGCTGATGAAGGAGCGGGGGACGTGGCTGGTGCCGACGGGCGCCATTGAGGAGCCCCCGCCGGAGAAGGAGCTGGCCGAGCACCCCGAGACGCGCGAGCGGGCCGAGCTGTTCTCCCGGGCGAGCCGCGAGGCGTTCCGCCGGGCGCTCGCCGCGGACCTGAAGATCGCCATGGGGTCCGATTCCTCCGTCCTGCCCCACGGCGAGAACGCGCGTGAGATCACCTGGATGGTGAAGAACGGCATGGCGCCGCTTTCGGCGATCCGCGCCGCCACGGTCAACGCCGCGGAGCTGCTCGGCTGGCAGGATCGGATCGGCTCGATCGCGGCCGGGAAGCTCGCCGACCTGGTCGCGGTCCAGGGCAACCCGCTCACGGATATCACCGAGCTCGAGCGCGTCCGATTCGTCATGAAGGGGGGCGTCGTCTACCGCAACGATCTCGCGCGGCCCGCCGCGGGCGGCGCCGCGCCCCGCTGAAGCGCAGCCGTCCGGTCCTAACCGCCTCCGACCAGCTCCACCACCTCGAAGACGTCGCCGTCCCGGAGGACGGTCGCGGGATACTCCTTCTTCGGCAGGATCTCGCGGTTGCGCTCGACGGCCACGCGCGGCAGCGAGATCCGCAGCCGCTCGAGCAGATCGGCGACCGAGGCTCCCCGCGGAAGCCGCAGCTCTTCGCCGTTGACGCGAACGCACACCTCTTCGCTCACGGCCGCTTCACGGGGTACTTGAACTCGGTGGAGCCCATGGTGGAGACAACGCGGACGACCGCGGCGGCGTTCCCGTCCCGCAGGGCGGGAACGGCGAAGGCGACGGCGCAGGAACCGTCGGCGGCCGTTTTCCCCTGGAAGACGACGGCGGCCCGGCCGGCGGTCGAGAGGATGCGCACCTGCACGGAGGCGCCGGCCACCGGCTGGCGCGACACCGAGGACTGGGCCTTCAGTCGCATCTGGGCGGGCTTGCCCGCCACGAGGTCGCCGGGCGCGGAGACGGCGACCTCGAGCTGCTCGTGTGACATCTCGGCGGCGAGGTAGTCGAGGATGACCTGGTCGAGCGTGCGGTCGCCGGCGGTCTGCCCCGCGGCAGCGGCAGCGGCCGCGGCGGGTGCCATCGCGGTCGCTTCCCCGTTCACTTCGGCGGCCTCCGCGGGTTCCGGCGGCGCCGCCCGCACGCCCCCGTCGGGGCCGTCGAACTTGCCGCGCTGGATCGACGCAATCATGGCCCGGTGTTGCTGCTCCATCAGCTCCTGGATCGCCTGGTCGTCTCGCCCGCTGCGCACCATCTCGGCGTACGACACGCGCTGCGTCGCGAGGATCTCGCCCCCCACGTAGACCAGCGACTCGACGCAGGGGTTGCCCGCCCCCTTGTCTTCCGTCTGGACGTGGAAGACGCGGTTCCGGTGCTTGACGTCGGTGTTGTAGCCGGTGATCACGGGAGTCGAAATTGTAGCCGGTTCGCCGTTCGTGAACCGTGAACCGGAAACCGTGAACCGACGGAACTCACGCTGCGGTTTACGGTTCCCGGTTTACGGTTTACGTCAGAAGCTCGAACCGCGCCGTGAAGTGCCGCAGCACCGGCGCCTGATGCACGATGCGGAGCCCCCGAAGGGTCCGCGGGGAGCGGTGCAGGCTCCGGATCACGTCGGCCACGTACTCCAGGTGCGTGTTCGTGTAGACGCGCCGCGGCACGGCGAGGCGCACGAGATCCAGGTCGGGCAGGATCTCGCGGCCGGGGCGCTCCGGGTCCGGCCTGCCGAACATCACGCTCCCGATCTCGACCGCGCGGATGCCCCCCTCGAGGTACAGCGCGGCCGTCAGAGCCTGTCCCGGGTACTGCTCCGGCGGCAGGTGCGGCGCGAAGGCGCGCCCGTCGATGTACACGGCGTGCCCGCCGATCGGCTCGACGACCGGGACGCCGTCGCGGGCGAGCGCCTCGCCGAAGGCGGCGACCTGCCCGACGCGAAACGCCAGGTAGTCCTCGTCGAGCACTTCGCGCAGCCCCAGGGCGACCGCCTCGAGGTCTCTCCCCGCCAGCCCTCCGTACGTCGGGAACCCCTCGATCAGGATCAACTTGTTCTTCAGTTTCTCGACCCACGTCTCGTCGCGCAGCGCGAGAAAGCCGCCGCTGTTGGCGAGCCCCTCCGTCTTCGCGCTCCTCGTGCAGCCGTCGGCGAGCGAGAAGATCTCCCCCACGCTCTCCTGGACCGGGCGGCCCGACTGCCCCGCCTCCCGCTCTCGGATGAACCAGGCG